>NZ_JAJSPA010000060.1:0-11035 GCF_021282295.1 Halomonas sp. G15
CGGTTTGAGCACGAAGCTGAATGAGAACCCAGTGATCAAGCGGCCCCGCTTGTGCTGCTCGTATATCGCCGTGATATCGGTGTGCTCGTTGATCTGCTTGATCGCGGCATCGAGAACCCAGCGCTTGAAGTCGGTCATGCGTGGGTACTTGGCAGATTCAATTCCCAGGCGTTGCCGCAGCTCGGCCACTTCGATGACTGGGGTCTGCCCCGTCGAGCGCCATGCAATCAGCAGCTCGTAGAGGCGCACGGCATGCACGCTCGACAGGTTGGCCACCTGTTCTAGTGCGTAGTGAGTGAATTTTTCCCGGAGGTCGCACAGCAGCGGCTGCACATGCGGAGCGAACGCTAGATCGACACTGGCCGCGCCCTCGACGTATGCCACATGGGACACCCAGCGGCTGACGGTCGTTTTTAATCCCTTCGTGGTCTCTTCCTGGAACGTGAAGCGGCGTTCAAACAGCTGTTCAGCGGCGTCCCTCAGCGACTCGTAGGCGGTCGATAGGCTCACGCCCCATTGATCGGCGTAGTCCTGGGCGCGGACAGTCAGCTCTCCCATCTTCTCCAGCTCACCGTTGGCGCTGACGATGGCCAGCAGGATCAGCCGCTGCTCGGCTAACGAAATCGTGTACGAGGCATTGATCAGCGCATTGGATTTTTTAACGACAGGCTTTTTCGGCATGTATCCTCCAAGTCATTAAGGCGAGGCTATCGATCTGTCTCGCCTTAAACAAGGAATCTCTCGCCTTATCACTCGGAATCTCTCGCCTTATCACTCGGAATCTCTCGCCTTATCACTCGGAATCTCTCGCCTTATTGGCCTGCTATTTCTTTTCTATCAACAACTTAGATACACCTAAAGTCTTTAAAGTCTTTAAATTTATTAAAACGCGCGCGTGCGCGCACGCGAGAGCGCTACCGCGCTCGCCTACCCTCCGGGCTCGTTCCTCGCCCTCCGCCCCCGCTTTCGCGGGCCTGATGAGGTGGCGCCTACGGCGCCCCTAACGGGCGCTTTCGAGCCGCTACGCGGCTGCGCGCCCTGCAGGTGGGTGGCTACGCCACGAAAGGCCGTGCAGGTCCGCAGCAACCCCTGTTCGGCAGGGCGGTGGGCTTCGCCCACCAAGCCCCGTTACCGGGGCGCAAGCGCCCCTGCATCCGCTTCGCGGATCTCATTCCAGCGGCAACGAGGGCTGATCGTCTCCTCGTTGCCCCTTCTGGCTCTCCAGGGCGTCCAGACGAGCCGCTAGAGCCTCGGTCCGTATCTCGGCCTTGGTACGCCCCTGCGCAGCCTCCTGGGCCGTCTGGCGGGCTTCCTGGGCCTGTTGCTCCAGGGCGGCCAGGCGCTCGCGGTACTCGTCGCGCTGCTCGGCCAGGGCCTGCTTGTGGGCCTGGGCATCCTCGCGGCGGGCCTGGCGTTCGGCATCCAGGGCCTTGGACCGCTCCTCGGCTTGGTCCTGTGCGGCCTCGGTGCGGGTCTCGGCCACGGCCAGGGCGCGCTCGGCCTCGATGCGGGCCTGATCGGTCTGCTTGGCCTCACGCTGTGCCTCGATACGGGCCTGGCGCTCCTCGTTGCGTTGCTCCTCGAGGGTCTGGCAGCGGTTGCGGGCCTCGGCCAGCTGCTGCCGGGCGTCGTCGCGCTGGGTCTCCAGCTCCCGCACCCGCTCGCGGAACTCGGCCAGGGCGCTGCGCGCCTCGTCGCGCTCGCCGGTGACGCGATCGCGTTCGCTCTCCAGGGTCTCTACCTGGCCGCTTAGCTCCTCCAGCTGCTCCTCCAGCTGCTCGCCGGTGGCGGCCAGCTCGTCGGCGGTGTGCTGTGCCTCCAGGGCTTCGGCCTCGGCGTCGGCGCGTGCCGCGGCGGCCTGGCGTTCCAGCTCCTCGGCCAGGGCGGCGGTCAGCTCGTCCGGCAGCCGCGCGGCGCGGCGCTCGGCAGGCGCCTGGGTGGATCTCCAGGCCTTGAGATGGCGGTGGATGGTGTTGGGCGAGCCGGTGCCCAGCTGCTCACGGATGCGCTGGATGCTGGGCTTCTCGCCTTGCCCCACCAGGGCGTCGGCGACGGTAGCGACCTGCTCGTAGGTGATCCCGGTGCGTGCCATATCGTATCCCTCTCCTCTGTACCGTATAACGTATTTCATATTATATGTTATACAGTACAAAATACAATACGAAATACGGATATGCTACGAAATATCCCGGCAGCGGGGCGTGTCGTTGGTGTCCAGGCACGAAAAACCCCGCCACGGCGGGGTTTGTGTGGTGCAGGGGCGGAGCTGTCAGGGTCAGGCGTAACCGCCCTGGCGAATGTGAGCCAGGTAGGCGAGGACCTCGCGGGTGCGGCCTTGGGTAACCAGCTGCTGGGCCGTCATCCCGCCGAGCGAGGCGATTGGGTACGACTGGTACCAAGACCGGGCAGCAGCCGGGGAGCCGGCCCATGTCGTTATCTGGTCGAGGATCTTTGCCTCGTCCGTGCTATCGGTCACTGCCGAAGCTCCTTCACCTGGCGCTTGCGGCGCTCCAGGGACTCCAGGGCGCCGGCCAGGCGCCGTTTCAACAGGGCATTGTCTTCGGTGAGCTCGGTGATGCGTTGGTACACCGGGGGGAGCTGCGCCGCCGCGTCGCGCCGTGCCTGCTCAGCGGCAGCTTCCCGCTGGCGAGCTTTCTGTTCTGCGCGCTCGGCGCGTTGCCGCTGGGCGGCCAGTGCCGCCTCGGCCTCAGCCTGGGCGTGCTGCGCGTCTTCCTCAGCCAGGGTCGCTCGCGCTTCAGCTGTGGCGATCCGAGCCAGGGCATCGCGCTCCCGGGCCGTCTCTCCCACAAACACACCGACCAAGATTCCTAGGAGCCCCAGGAGGGCCCCCGCGGTGGCGTAGACGGGCCAGGCCGCCCGGATGGCTCCCCAGCCCGTGTAGACTCCGCCACGATGGGCTATCCAGGCGATATCGGGCACGACGCTGAGATGTAGCCAGGCCCCCAGGACGGCGACCAGGGCCAGCCCGATGCATAACACGGCCAGTCGGGCGCTCATCGCAGGTAGACCTCCGTGATCGACTCTCTGAAGTGCCCCATTTCCTGTGAGACCGTCTCGAGTGCGTCGCGGTAGCTCAGCCCGGCGCGTTGCAACTCGCCCATCCGCTCTTGCGCGTAGCTGTGGCGAACGCCGTGGGCGCCGTTAGACCAGCCGAGGGCGGCGTTGCTGGCCTGGCTCCAGCTGTTTGACCAGCGCTGACCGCCACCAATGGCGTAGTGCTGGGTGTAGTGCACGCCGCGATCGGTGACGCGCTGGGGCTCGGCGAGCCGGGCGGCCTCGAGCCGGTCGGCCAACTCGCGAGGCACCAGAACTTCCCGCACCAGGCCCCCTTTTCCTTGCACGGTGTATCGTTCGCCTTCACGGACGGCGAATTTTTCGTCTCGCGCCGGGCGAGCGTCGGCCGGTTGCTCGGCTGCGGGGCGCAGGGTCAGTAGCTCATGGGCGCGCAGGCCGGCGGCATGGGCGATCTCGGTGGCGAGGCGGTTGGCGTCGTGCTGACGATCCGCCACGGCGGCCACCTGGGCGGGGGTGTAGCTGCGGCTCTCCAGGGCTTGTGTCAGCTCGCTGCGTACCACCGGCAAGCGCTCGCCCTGGGCGAGCTGATGGCTGACATGCTGCTGCATCAGCTGGATCGCCTGGCGCTCTTGGTCGAGCATTTTCTGGCCCACGGCTTCGCCGCGTTGCTCTAGGTACTCGCGGGCGCGTTCTGGCGTCAGGCTACGCAGGTCGCCGCCCTCGCGGCCGGCGCGGTGCTCGTCCTTGAGCCACTGAGCGACGTTGGTTAACGCCGCTTCGTAGTTACTGACGCTCCGTACCGACTCGACCACGCTGCCCTGCAGCTCGCGCATGATGTGGCCCGCTTGGCTAGCGGGCTTGGCCCAGGCACCCATCAGCGGCCCCCTCGGCGGTCGGCCTGGCGCTGTTCGAGCGTGCGGCGCAGCCAGCGGCTGACGGTGGAGTGGTGAACGGTGAGGCGACGCGGCGGCATCGAGAGCCAATCGCGCAGATCGGCGGGCGTGGCCCCCTGGTCGTATAGGGCCAGCAGCTCAGCGGTGTAGGGATCGAGCTGCGAGCGGCCTCGCCAGTAAGGGCGCCGGCGTCGTAGGCGCTTCAGTTCGTGGACACGATCTAGCTCCGCGTCGGCGTCGAACCCCATCACAGCTCCATGGTGACTGTAAGAACAAGCCAGGCATTCATTGCCTGGTCGCCCGCATGACTGCGGACTACGACCCCGGTGTGTCCTGCCGTTAAGGCTCTGGTCGGACTCGGCGGGCCTGGTCTCCCGATGCCCCGGAGGGGCGATCCCTCGATGCTGATTGGGCTGCGGCATCGTTCGCAGGGTGCTGGCGGTGCTGCCAGCGCTGTGCCGCGCTGTGCGCGGGGGACCGAATTGCGTCGCTGCTGCTCGGCGGACAGCATGTGCCCTGGGGCACACGTCGGTGACGGCAAACGCCCTCAGTCTAGCACGCAGTATGATGTGCGTGCATCTATATGCGCCATTAGCTGGAAAAGCCCATTCCGCCACGCTGGGGACGTCGCGGAAGCGATGTACCCAGCGGGGCGGGGTAGGCGCGAAGCGCCCCCGCCCAGCGCCCCGCAGAGGGGCGCCCGGCGAGCCACAGCGAGCCGGTGGGGTTGCTGTTCCGACGGAACGGCGCCGCCCGTGGAGGGCGGCTCCGCACCGCCAGGTGCGGGCGGCGCGCGGAGCGCCGCTGGTGCACGTCAGTGCACCGCGCCCCACAGGGGCGCCGGTCGAGCCCGAGCGAGACCGTTGCCGTCACCCCTGCAAGAGGTCGCCCTGGTCGCCCTTTGCCTCGGGCGCTTTCAGCGCATCCAGGCGGGCGGCCAGGGCCTCGGCCCGGGTCTCCGCCTTGGTGCGGCCATTGGTCGCCTCCTGAGCTGCCTGGCGGGCCTCCTGGGCGGCCTGCTCGACAGCCGCCAGCCGCTCACGCCAGTCGTCGCGCTGCTCTGCCAGCGCCTGCCGGTGCGCCTCGGCGTCGTCACGCCGAGCCTGCCGCTCAGCGTCCAGGGCACGGGCCCGCTCGTCGGCCGCCTCATGGGCGGCCTCGGTGCGGGCTTGGGCCACGGCCAGCGAACGCTCGGCCTCGACGCGGGCCGCGGTGGCGGCTTTGCTCTCGGTCTCGGCCTGCTGACGGGCTTGGCGTTCGTCGTCGCGCTGCTCGGTCAGCGTGGTGATGCGATTGCGCGCCTCGGCAAGCTCCTGCTGTGCCGCATCGCGCTGGGCCTCTAGCTCACGGACGCGCTCGCGGAAGTCGGCGACGGTGCGGCGGGCCTCGTCGCGTTCCCCTTCCAACGTCGCGGCGTGTGCCTCGGCGGCTTCAGCACGCGCCACGGCGGCAGCGGCCTCCTCCTCGAGGGTTTCGCCGATCTCTGCGAGCTGATCGGCGGTCTGCCGGGCGTCCAGCGCCTCGGCTTCCGCATCAGCGCGGGCGGCGGCGGCCTGGCGCTCGATCTCCTGGGCGAGAGCACTGGCAAGCTCGTCCGGGAGCCTGGTTGCGTGGCGCTCAGCCGGCGCCTGGGCCGCTTTCCAGGCGGAAAGGTGCCGGTGGATGGTGTTCGGACTACCGGTGCCCAACTCGGCGCGGATCGCGCCGATGGTGGGCTTCTCGCCGCGCCCAACCAAAGCGTCGGCGGTGGCGGCAACTTCGTCGTAGGTGATGCCAGGACGTGCCATGGGGTGTACCTCTCTGCTGTATCGTATTTTGTATTTCATATTATATTTTATACGATACGAAATACAATACAAAATACACCAGAGATACGAAAAAATCCCGGCAGCGGGGTGTATTTCGACCACCAGGGCACAAAAAAACCCGCCGTAGCGGGGTTTGATTGTTCGGGATGGGGCTATGGGGGCTGGCTGGGTTAGGGATACTCTCGGCGTGCGTGGAGCACGCGCAGCACTTCGATGGTGGTGGCCTCGACGCGATACACCACGATGTAGTTGGGATGAGCCACCCACTCTCGCGTGCCAGCTACGCGCCCCTCGCGAAACCCTAGAGGGGTGCGGGGCAGTTGCTCAACGCCCGACTCAATGGTGTGACGCAGCGTCCGTGAAGCGAGCGGGTTGAACTGCTCGATGTAGGAGAGGATATCGGCGAGGTCTAACAGCGCTTCGTCAGTCCAGACAGGCTCGTTGGCCAATTCACTCAATGCGCTGTCTCCGGCGCTCTGCCATCAGGCGATCCAGCTTAGCCATGGCTTCGGAGTGGGGAAGAGCCGGCTTATCGCTATCCATGGCTTCCTGCACCTTGCCACGAAACCAGCGATCGTAGCTGTCCGCCTGCTCCTGGGTATCAAACTCACTGATGAGCGGATCTAGCTGGGTGTTCATGTGGTGCCCTCCTCAGCGGGTTTCAGTCTAGAGCCTAGGGGCTACACCGGTTGCAGTCCCCCAGGCGGCAGCCCATTTGGACGCCTGCTCTTTCTCTGCCTTGGTCTTGGCAGACTGCATCCGGACAAGCGCTTTCCCTAGTCGGCTAGCGGTATAACGACGGCGCTGGAGATCATCCATCATCCCTGTCCCGATTTGTCTCGATGACACGCAACCCACGTTCACGCATGCGTTCTTGGAGAGCCTCCCGGTGGCCTTTTGCGCTGCCCTTCCAGCCGAACTCGGGGTTCAACCGGAATGTCGCAGACCGACCGACCTTAGGGCCTCTCAGGATGATCCCCTCTGCTTCCAAGCGCTTCAGAGCCCGATTGAAAGAGGATCGCGTCATGCCAATCTGGTCAGCTAGCTGAGATTGACTGACTTGAATCCAGTTCTCGAAGTCAATGTGAGCACCAATGATGAAGAAAACCCGCATTGCTTCGCCGCTCAGATCGGCTTGCGCCATTGCCATCATAGAGTTCTGTGCCATGGCTACCCACCCCTCTGTAAAACCGTTCTTTCGCTTCGGCTGTAGAACAGCCACAAAACCTTCCAGGACCTCGCCAGTTTCCTGGTCAACTTGTTCAATAATCCGCCGCGACATCCGGGACGCTCCATGCATGTGATTGTTAGCACCGGCGCTAAAGACGTTAGCACCGGTGCTAACGAAAAAAAAGCTCAGCCCAGTATTCATGGGGCCTACAGAATCCCCCCTTCTGTATCTATGGGGTGTGGGGGGATTTAGCCGCCCAAACCTGAAGCGCTACCGCGCTTTGAGCGCTCCGCGCTCGCCTACCCTCCGCTTCGCTCCGCCCCCGCTTTCGCGGGCCTAACTATGACGCGCCAGAGGCGCGGCTAGCGGGGCTTCGAGGCGCTTCGCGCCTGCGCCCCTGGTGGTGGGCGGCTACGCCGCGAGACAACCGTGCAAGCCCGCACTAAACCCCTGTTCGGCAGGGCGGTGGGCTTCGCCCACCAAACCCGGTTCCCGGCGCTACGCGCCTCCATGCCGCTGACGCGGCATCTGCAAACCAGAGGGAAGGGGTGAAAAATGCGAGAGCACTGCTCCCCAGGTGCGGCCCGAGACGTGCGCCCAGGTGGGAGTGAGGAACGAACGACCCCGGGCGTGCGGTGAGGGGCGTACCCAACAACCGAAGGGCGTTAGCGCGTAAGCGACCGGCCCAGAGGGCCGGGGGTGCGGGGGCACCTTGGGTGGCTAGGGCAGGATCTCGCCGCGCAGCGTGGCCAGTTCGGCCTCCAGGTGTTGGATGCGCTTTTTGCGGCGGTGGGTGGCTGCGACACAGTGCTCGAGGCGGTACCGGGCTTCGGCCAGCTCGGCCTCGAGTTCACCCACCCGTGCTTGAGCACGCTGTGACTCTCGGTCGGCAGCGGCCCGAGCCGCCTTGGCGGCCGCGACCAGCTCGCGGGCCTGCTGTTGGTGTCGTTCCAGGTCGGCCCGCTCGGCGCTGACGGCTTCTTGGGCGTCCTGTGTGGCCGTCTGAGCCGTTTTCTCGGCCTGGGTTGCCCTTCCATGGGCTTGGGCGGCTTTCGCCCTGAGATCGCGTTCTCTGGCCGTCTCGCCGATGGTAGAACCGACGACCAGCCCGACCAGGCCGAGGAGCACCCCGGCACTGCCCCAGACCGGCCAGGCGTTGCGGATGGCCGACCAGCCAGTCGAGACGCTGCCATCGGCTGCCCGCCAGGCGATATCCGGCACGATGCTGAGATGCAACCATGCACCCAGGCCCGTGACGGCGATCAGGCCCGCGACCAGGGCGATCACTCGCGTACTCATCGTAGGTAGACCTCCGTGATCTCGGGCCGGAAGTGCCCCATCTCCTGGCTGACGACCTGGAGAGCGTCGCGGTAGGCCAGGCCGCCCCGCTGCAGCTCGCCCATGCGTTCCTGGGCGTAGGAGTGCCGCACGCCATGGGCGCCGTTCGACCAGCCCAGGGCGGCGTTGCTGGCCTGGCTCCAGGAGTTCGACCAGCGTTGGCCACCGCCGATGGCGTAGTGCTGTTGGTAGTGCACGCCGCGATCGGTGACGGCCTGCGGTTCCGGCAGCCGAGTGGCCTCGAGGCGGGTGGCCAGGTCGCGGGGGAGCTGCACCTCGCGGCATAGCCCGCCCTTGCCGATCACGGTGTAGCGCTCGCCTTCGCGGCCCTGAAATTTTTCCTCCCGCGCCGGGCGCTCATCGGCGGGGCGCTCGTGGGCGGGACGCAGGGTCAGCAGCTCATGGGCCCGGAGGCCGGCAGCGTGGGCGATCTGCGTGGCCAGGGCGTTGGGCTCGTGCTGGCGATCCGCCACGGCGGCCACCTGGTCGGGGGTGTAGCTGCGGCTGGCCTCGGCCTGCTCGAGCTCGCTGCGCACCACCGGCAGCCGCTCGCCCTGGGCGAGCTGGCCCGTCACGTGGGTTTGCATGAGCTGGATGGCCTGACGCTCCTGATCGAGCGTTTTCTGGCCCACGGCCTCGCCGCGCTGCTCGAGGTAGGCAACGGCCTGCTGTGGGGTTAGCTCGAGGAGCGTGCCGGCCTCGCGGCCAGCGCGGTACTCGTCCTTGAGCCACTGGGCCACGTGGGTCAGCGCAGCCTCGTAGTTGCCGACGCTACGCACCGATTGAACGGTCGCGCCCTGGAGCTGCTGCATCACGCTGCGGGCCTGCGTCGCCGCTTTCACCCAGCCATGCATTTTCGCCATCAGCGACTCCCTCGGTCGGCCTGGCGTTGTTCCAGGGTACGGCGCAGCCAGCGGGATACGGTGCTGTGGGCGACGGAGAGACGGCGCGGCGGCATGGCCAGCCAGGCGCGGAGATCGGCGGGGGTGCCGCCTTGATCGTGCAAGGCCAGCAGTTCGGCGGTGTAGGGATCGAGCTGGGAGCGGCCGCGCCAGTAGGGGCGCCGGCGGCGTAGGGCTTTCAGCTCGTGGACACGCTCCAGCTCCGTGTCGGCATCGAATCCATCCATGGGCACTCCAGGTGTAAGAACTCCGCATGTACCACGCGGCGCCCATCGTTGGATGGACATCGACCCCGTTTATCCTGCGCTCTGGCTCTGGGCGGATACGGCGGGCCTGCTCTCCCGATGGCCATGGGTGGGCCGTCCCTCGATGCAGTTTTGGGCTGCGGCACCGATCGCAGGGGCGCTAGCTGGGCTGCTAGCAGGCGACTCTAGGTCGCGGGTGCCAGCCCAAGGGCGGTGGCGGACGCGGCTGGCTGCGTCACACACGGGCCACTGCGCCTCCCAGATTAGCACAGGGCACTGTATGCGTGCATCTATGTGCGCCATTCTATCGTAGGGCAGGCCCCGCCCCGCTGGGGACGTCGCGAAGCGATGTACCCAGCGTGGCGGAATTTGGGCGCTCCGCGCCCCCGCCACTGCGCCCCGCAGGGGCGCCCGGCGAGCCACAGCGAGCCGGCCAGGCTGCCGCGCAGCGGCAGCGCCGTCCCCTGGGCGGCCCCGCGCCGGCAGGCGCGAGCGGCGCTCAGCGCCGCCGTGCACGTCAGTGCACAGCGCCCCTGCTGGGGCGCCGGTCGAGCCACGGCGAGACCGTTTCGCTGTCGCGACGCGACAGCGACACACCCTGGGCGGCTGCGCCGAGCACAGCGAGGCGTCTGCTGTCGCAACGCGACAGCAAATCGGGTCAGCGTCCCCTATATAGGGGACTCAGGCGGGGGTATGGGGGCGCAGCCCCCATGCAGCGAGCGTAGCGAGCGGGAACAACCCTGGCCCGCTAGCGGCGCGGAGAGCGCCGCTGTGTCGCTTGGCGATCGCGGTGGCGGGCCCACAGCAGCCCACTGCCGAACAGCAGACAGGCGGCCACCAGGATGCCAAGCGGCAGGAGGACCTCGGGGGCCATCAGGCAACCGCTCTCCGGCGACGTGTCTGATCGCCACGTCCGGCGAGCAGGCCTTCCACGGAGATATCCTCGTCCAGGGCATCCCAGTGGATGCCGCGCGCGCTGAGCTCATAGTCAGCGAGCTGCTCCGCTGTCGCGTTGAGCAAGCGAGGGTACCAGGCCAGCGGCACGCCGAGCGTGCGACCGTCGCTAAGCTCAACCCAGAAGCTGTCGGCGTCGAAAGTGACGTTCTTAGGCGAAGTGCTCATGCCAGGCCCTCTCCAGTTGATCGCGGTGGGTAGCCACCAGGGTAGAGACTTTGCGCAGCGTCTTCGCATCGAAGCCATCGTTGCGGGCAAGCTGCACGTCGGGGGTCAGCCAGAACTTGGCTTCCAGCCCTGCCTTGAACACGTGGATATGGGGTGGTTCGCGGGGGTCGCCTTCATCTGAGTAGAAGAAGAACTTGAAGCCGTCCAGGCGCAGTACCGTGGGCATCACGCTTTCCTCCTGCGAGCCTCGTCCAGCAGCCGCAAGGCGGCATCCTCATAGCCTTCGCCGGGCTGCGCCTGCGCCTCGATCACTGCCCGGGGAATGCCATACAGCGCCCCTTTCGCGTCGCCCTTTTTAGGCTTCGGCTTACGGCGCCTGTCAGCTTTCTCTGACGGTTTGAGCACGAAGCTGAATGAGAACCCAGTGATCAAGCGGCCCCGCTTGTGCTGCTCGTATATCGCCGTGATATCGGTGTGCTCGTTGATCTGCTTGATCGCGGCATCGAGAACCCAGCGCTTG
>NZ_JAJSPA010000061.1:0-10251 GCF_021282295.1 Halomonas sp. G15
GGCTCACGGGGGCGGGATTTCGGGTCACCACCGCCTAGCCTCACAGGGGTAGTGGAAACGTAACGGGCCCGCCGATTGGCGGGCCCGTTGCGTGTCGCTCACGAGTCAATCGTTACTCGCGGTAGGCGGCCTCTTTCAGTGCGCGGATGCGATCGTCCAGGGGAGGGTGGCTGGCAAAGAGTTTCTCCACCAGTGAACGGGTCTGGCCCTTGGTGATGGCCATGGCACGCAGGGTGTCGGGCATCTGGTCGGGCAGCTCGGTCTCGGCCTTGAGGCGGGCGAGGGCATTGATCATGGCCCCGGAGCCGGCCAGCTTGGCACCGGCGGCGTCGGCGCGATACTCGCGGAAGCGCGAGAACCAGGCGACGATGGCCGAGGCAGCAATGCCGAAGACGATCTCGGCCACCATGACCACCGCGAAGTAGCCCATGAAGCCCAGGCCGCCCTCGCCATCGCTACGGGCGCGCAGGAACTGGTCGACCAGCTGGGCCACTACCCGGGCGAAGAACATCACGAAGGTGTTCACCACGCCCTGGATCAATGCCAGGGTGACCATGTCACCGTTGGCCACGTGGCCGATCTCGTGGGCCAGCACCGCGCGCACCTCCTCGGGGCGCATGCGGTTGAGCAGCCCGGCGGAGACCGCCACCAGGGCGTCATCCTTGTTCCAGCCGGTGGCGAAGGCATTGGACTGCTGGGCCGGGAAGATGCCGACCTCCGGGGTCTTGATTCCGGCATCCCGGGCCAGCTCCGCCACGGTCTCCACCAGCCACTTCTCGGTGGCATTTGACGGTGTCTCGATCACCACGGTGCCGGTGCTGCGCTTGGCCATCCACTTGGAGATGAACAGCGAGATCATCGAGCCGGCCATGCCGAAGATGAAGCAGAAGATCAGCAGGCTCTGGAAGTTGATCCCCTGGTCGCTAAGGTAGCTCTCCACGCCCAGCAGGCGCAGGGTGATGCTGGCCACCAGCAGTACCGCCAGGTTGGTGCCCAGGAAGAGCAGGATTCGCATCATGTCGGTGGATCTCCATCGATCATCGAAAGGGTGCCGCCCGTCGGGCGGCGTGGACAAGCTGTTGCTTAGATACGGCCAGGCAATGCGGGTTTCAAGCGCCGCTACTGACGGTAGCGCGACAGGAAGCGCGCGAAGCGGTCCAGGGCATCGCCCAGCTGGTCGGCCCAGGGCAGGGTGACGATGCGCACATGGTCCGGCTCCGGCCAGTTGAAGGCGGTACCCTGGACCAGCAGGATCTTCTCCTGGAGCAGCAGGTCGAGCACCATCTGCTGGTCGTCCTGGATATTGAAGACCTTGGGGTCCAGGCGCGGGAAGGCGTAGAGCGCGCCCTTGGGCTTCACGCAGGAGACGCCGGGGATGGCGTTGAGCTTCTCATGGGTGATATCGCGCTGGGCCAGCAGGCGCCCGCCCGGCAGGATCAGGTCGTTGATCGACTGGTAGCCGCCGAGGGCGGTCTGGATCGCATGTTGCGCCGGCACGTTGGCACACAGGCGCATCGAGGCGAGCATCGTCAGCCCCTGGATGAAGTCGGCGGCGCGCTGCTTGGCGATATTGCCGGAGAGGATCATCCAGCCGGAACGGAAGCCGGCGCAGCGGTAGCTCTTGGAGAGCCCGTTCATGGTCACCACCAGCTGGTCCTCGCCGGCGAGTGCCCCGGTGGAGACGTGCTCCACGTCGTCGTAGAGGATCTTGTCGTAGATCTCGTCGGAGAACACCACCAGGTCATGCTGGCGGGCGATCTCGAGCAGCTCGCGCAGCACTTCCGGCGGGTAGACGGCACCGGTGGGGTTGTTGGGGTTGATGATCACGATCGCCCGGGTGTGGGCGGTGATCTTGGCGCGGATATCGTCCAGGTCCGGCGCCCAGTCGGCCTGCTCGTCGCAGCGGTAGTGGACGGCGTGGCCGCCGGCGAGGTTGGCCGCGGCGGTCCACAGCGGGTAGTCGGGGGCCGGGATCAGCACCTCGTCGCCGTCATTGAGCAGCGCCTGCAGGGCCATCACGATGAGCTCGGAGACGCCGTTGCCGATATAGATGTCCTCGATGCCGACGCCCGGGATCTCCCGGCGCTGGCACTCCTGCATGATCGCCTTGCGCGCCGAGTAGAGGCCCTTGGAGTCGCAGTAGCCCTGGGCGGTGGGCAGGTTGCGCATCACATCCTGGAGGATCTCCTCGGGGGCCTCGAAGCCGAACGGGGCAG
Organism: Halomonas sp. G15; assembly: GCF_021282295.1. NCBI lineage: Bacteria > Pseudomonadati > Pseudomonadota > Gammaproteobacteria > Oceanospirillales > Halomonadaceae > Halomonas > Halomonas sp. G15. Next base: position 2,217 of record NZ_JAJSPA010000061.1, read on the forward strand.
GGTTGCCGATGTTGAGCTTGAGGATGCGCTGGCCTTCCTCCTCCAGGCGCTTGGCGTGGTCGAGCACCGGGCCGCGGATGTCGTAGCAGACGTTGTGCAGCTTGTGCGATTTCCTGATCGGGGTGGTATCCATGTCGTTCGGTGTCCAGGTCGGCGAGGGCGATAGGATTATGCGTCGTGCGGGGGCTCGGCGTCATCGGCGCCATCCGGCTCGATGACGGGCTCCGGGGGAATGTCTGCCGGGGTCTCCAGGGACAGGCGGCCGAGCTTGCCGTCGCGCAGCTCATGCAGCAGCACCTCGGCACCGCGATGCAGGTCTACCTCGCCGCCGGGGCGCAGACCGCCACGCCGGCCGGCGATATCGGCCAGTATCGCGTGGCCGTCGAAACCGGCCACGGCCAGCAGGTCCACGCGCAGCGGGCCGTCGGCCTCGACCCGTGCGGCTTCCGGGTTGGCCTGGTAGCCGGGCAGCGCCTTGAGCTTGTAGCGGGCCTTGAGGGCCTCGGGGTAGCGGCGGGCCAGCTCGGCGGCGGCGACCACCGCCACGTCCACGTAGTCGATGGCGGTGTCGCGGATGGCGCCGCTGGCCGCCAGGCGGTAGGCGCTGGCCTGGTCCTCGATCTTGGGCCATAGGACCCCGGGGGTGTCGATCAGCGCCACGTGCCCGCCGATGCGCACCTTCTGCTGGCGCTTGGTCACCGCGGGCTCGTTGCCGGTCTTGGCGATGCTCTTGCCGGCCAGGCCGTTGATCAGGGTCGACTTGCCGACGTTGGGTATGCCCATCACCATCACCCGCACGTCGCGGTCGGCGCGGACCGCCCCGGCGAGCTCGTGGCAGAGCCTGGGGATGCGCTTGAGCTCGCGGGCGTTGGTGGTGGTCACGGCGAGCGCGCGCATGTCGGGCTGGGCGTCGAAATAGGCCACCCACTCACGGGTGCGCTCCGGGTCGGCCAGGTCGGCCCGGGAGAGGATCTTGAGCACCGGCTTGTGGCGGGTAAGCTCGGCGAGCATGGGGTTGGCGCTGGAGTAGGGCAGGCGGGCGTCGAGGACCTCGATCACCACGTCGATCTCCGGCAGCGCCTCGGTAATCTGGCGCCGCGCCTTGTTCATGTGTCCCGGGTACCAGCCGAGCATGGACCTCTCCTGCCTTCAAAAGAATCGGCCGCCCATCTTAGCAGATGCGCGGCCGCGGCAGGATGGGATGTCTATTCGCCGGCGTGGAAGTCCAGCGCCACGGAGTTGATGCAGTAGCGCAGGCCGGTGGTGTCGGCGGGGCCATCGGGGAAGACGTGGCCGAGGTGCGCATTGCAGCGCGCGCAGGTCACCTCGGTGCGGCGCATGCCGTGGGAGGTGTCGAGATGCTCTGCGACACAGGAGGGGGTCATGGGCCGGTCGAAGCTCGGCCAGCCACAACCGGCCTCGAACTTGTGCTCGTTCTCGAACAGCGGGGCGTTGCAGCAGACGCAGTGGTAGATGCCGTGCTCGTCGGTGACCCGGCAGTCGCCGCTGAAGGGCGGCTCGGTGCCCTTCTCGCGAGTAACGCGGTACTGCTCGGGGGTCAGCTGCTCGCGCCATTCGGCGTCGGGCTTGTCGATCTTCCAGGGCATGGCGGCTCTCCTTGTCGTCGGGGCAATGCTCCTATTGTGGCACGCACCGGGCATGGCGGGGGAGTCCTTGCCGCGGTAGCGGTCACGACGCCTCAACGCAGTCGCCCCCGGTGGCGTGCCGGGGGCGCGAGTCTCGGGGGAGTCGAGGAGGGGGTCAGACGTTGAAGCGGAAGTGGATCACATCGCCGTCCTGGACGATGTACTCCTTGCCCTCCAGTCGCCACTTGCCGGCGTCCTTGGCACCCTGCTCGCCACCCAGCGTGACGAAGTCGTCGTAGGCGATGACCTCGGCGCGGATGAAGCCCTTCTGGAAGTCGGTGTGGATCACCCCGGCGGCCTCGGGGGCGGTGGCACCCACCTGCACGGTCCAGGCGCGCACCTCCTTCACCCCCGCGGTGAAGTAGGTCTGCAGGCCGAGCAGGGCGTAACCGGCGCGGATCACGCGGTCGAGCCCCGGCTCCTGCATGCCCATCTCGTCGAGGAACATGGCACGCTCCTCGTCGTCGAGCTCGGCGATCTCGGCCTCGAGCTGGTTGCATACCGGCACCACCACGGCGCCTTCCTCGGCGGCGATCTCCTTGACCACGTCGAGATAGGGGTTCTCCTCGAAGCCATCCTCGTTGACGTTGGCGATGTACATGGTGGGCTTCAGCGTCAGGAAGCCGAACCCCTTGAGCTGGTGCTTCTCGTCGTCGTTCAGGCCGAAGCTGCGCAGCGGCAGGCCCTCGGCGAGATGGGGCTGGATGCGCTCGAGGATCGCCTTGGTGGCAATGGCCTCCTTGTCGCCGCCCTTGGCCACGCGCACTAGGCGCTGGATGGCGCGCTCCACGGTGTCGAGGTCGGCCAGTGCGAGCTCCATGTTGATGATCTCGATATCCGCCCGCGGATCGACCTGGTTGGCGACGTGGATCACGTTGTCGTTGTCGAAGCAGCGCACCACATGGGCGATGGCCTGGGTCTCGCGGATATTGGCCAGGAACTTGTTGCCCAGTCCCTCGCCCTTGGAGGCGCCGGCGACCAGGCCGGCGATATCCACGAACTCCATGGTGGTGGGCAGCACCTTCTGGGGCTTGACGATCTCCGCCAGCTTGTCGAGACGCGGGTCGGGCATCGGCACGATGCCGACGTTGGGCTCGATGGTGCAGAAGGGGAAGTTCTCGGCGTCGATGCCGGACTTGGTCAGGGCGTTGAAGAGGGTCGACTTGCCGACATTGGGCAGGCCGACGATACCGCAGTTGAAACCCATGGGAGTGTCCTGGAAAGCGTGTTCGCGATTGGAAAGTGGCGACCATTCTACCCGACTGGAGGGCAAGCTATAAGCTGGAATAGCGCCGCTGCGCGGCTGGCTCTTCCGCCTCAGGCGGAGAAGCTGTGCAACCGGTTCATGGCCCGGGCCCACTCTCCGTCGAGGGCGTCGGGCAGGGTGGCCAGGCACTCGTCGATGGCAGCCTCGATGGCGATATGCTCGGCCTTGCCGGGGCGCCCGAGCACATAGTTCGTTACCTGGCGCGAGTCCCCGGGGTGACCGATGCCGAGGCGCAGGCGATGGAAGCCGCGTTCGTTGCCCAGCGCGCTTGCGATGTCGCGCAGGCCGTTGTGGCCGCCGTGGCCGCCGCCGGTCTTGTAGCGGGCGCTGCCCGGGGGCAGGTCCAGCTCGTCGTGGGCCACCAGCAGCTCATCCGGTGCCAGCTTGAAGAACTGGCAGAGTGCTGCCACCGCACCGCCGCTGCGGTTCATGAAGGTGGTGGGGTTGAGCAGGTGGAGGTCACGCCCCTCGAACTGGACCCTGGCATGCAGGCCCAGGAACTTGCGGTCCGCCCGCAGTTCGCCGCCGGCGCGGCGTGCCACCGCCTCCACCAGCCAGGCCCCGGCGTTGTGACGGGTGGCCTCGTAGTCGGCACCGGGGTTGCCCAGGCCGATGATCGCTCTGACCTGACTCATCTATCACCTCCAAAAAAAATCAAGCGCCGGGGCGCTTGATCATCAGCAGGAGGGCCGCGCCTGGCGCGGCCCCTGAGCGGGTGAGGATCACTCCTCGCCCTTCTCGCCCTCTTCCTCGTCCTCGGCGGCTTCGCCTTCGTCTTCCTCGGCGCGCACCTTCGGCTTGGCGATGCTGAGCACGGCGTTGTCGTGGTCTTCACCATGGGTCAGGTCGACCAGGGTGACACCGGCCGGCAGGCTCAGGTCGGAGAGGTGCAGGGTGGTGCCCAGCTCGACCTCGGAGATGTCGACTTCCAGATAGTCGGGCAGATCCTTGGGCAGGCAGCTCACCTGGACTTCGTTGGCCAGCACGTGCAGCTCGCCGTCCTGGTCCTTGATGCCCTTGCACTTGTCCTCGCCCACCACGTGCAGCGGCACGTTCAGGGTGATCTCGTGGGTAGCATCCACACGCAGGAAGTCGGCGTGGGTGACCAGCTGCTTGAAGGGGTGACGCTGCAGGTCACGAACCACCACCTGCTCGCTCTTGCCGTCGACCACCAGGTTGAGGATGGAGGAGAAGAAGGACTCTTCCTCGATCGCCTTGTAGAAGGCGGACTTCTCGACGGCGATCGGCTGGGGCTCCTTCTCACCACCGTAGATGATGGCGGGAACCTGCTCGTTCGCACGACGCAGGCGGCGGCTCGCACCTTTCCCCAGGTCGTTACGAACACTGGCGTTGAGAGTAAAATCGGACATGGAATTGCCTCTTGCTTGAAGTAGGAAAGCGTCAGGGACCGCGACCAGAGCCCTGACGCTTCCGGATGCCCCGAAGGGCGCTTTCCGGCGCCTGTTCCCGAGGTTGCCCTCAGTGGAGCTCTCTCAGTGGAACATGGCGCTGACGGATTCCTCGTTGCTCACCCGACGGATCGCCTCGGCAATCAGCCCGGCCACGCTCAGCTGGCGGATCCTGCCGCTGCGACGTGCGGGTTCGGAGAGCGGAATGGTGTCGGTGACCACCACCTCATCGAGTACCGAGCCGATGATATTGTCGACCGCCGGGCCCGAGAGGATGGGGTGAGTGGCGTAGGCCACCACACGCTCGGCGCCGTGGTCCTTGAGGGCCTCGCCGGCCTTGCACAGGGTGCCGGCGGTGTCGATCATGTCGTCCACCACCACGCAGTTGCGACCCTCGATCTCGCCGATGATGTGCATCACCTGGGCCTGGTTGGCCGCGGGGCGACGCTTGTCGATGATGGCGAGGTCGGCGTTGAGCTGCTTGGCGATGGCACGGGCGCGCACCACGCCGCCCACGTCGGGGGAGACCACCACCAGGTTCTCGTAGTTCTGGCGCTCGATGTCGTCGAGCAGGATCGGCGAGCCGTAGACGTTGTCCACCGGCACGTCGAAGAAGCCCTGGATCTGGTCGGCGTGGAGGTCCATGGTCATCACCCGGTCGACGCCGGCCTTGACCATCATGTCGGCAACGATCTTGGCCGAGATCGGCACGCGGGCGGAGCGTACGCGGCGGTCCTGACGGGCATAGCCGAAGTAGGGCACCACGGCGGTGATCCGCGATGCAGAGGCCCGGCGCAGGGCATCTATCATCAGGATCAGCTCCATCAGGTTGTCATTGGTCGGCGCACAGGTGGACTGCAGGACGAAGACATCCTTGCCGCGTACGTTCTCATTGATCTCTACCGCGATCTCGCCGTCGCTGAACTGACCGACCGTGGCGTTGCCCTGGCGGGTGTCCAGACTCTCGGCGATCTTGCGGGCGAGTTCGGGATTGGCGTTCCCGGCGAAAACCATCAATTTTGACACGCGCGGCCACCTATGCAGTGTGTTGGGTCATCGGGGGGCGGATCGGGTGTGATCAGCGATCCAGAGCGTCATGCAGCGGAGAGCGATTCAGGCCGTGGGCCTTGAAGGCCTGCCAGCGGCCGTCGATCTCGGCCAGCAGCCGGTCGGCCTGCTTCTCGTCTGCCAGGCTGGCGAAGATGCAGGCACCCGTGCCGGTCAGCATGGTCGGGGCTCGTCGCGCCAGCCAGTCCAGGGCTGCGGCTACCGGCGGATAGAGTGACCTGACCGTGGCCTCGCAGTCGTTGCGCCAGCTGGACGCTCCCCCCTGCAGGGCGCGCGCCATGGTAATCGGGGGGGTGTGGCGTGTCAATTCGGGGGCCCGGAATACCGCCGGGGTGGCCACCTCGATACCGGGGTGGACCACCACGAACCAGGGCGTGTCGAGATCCACCGGCGTGAGGCGCTCGCCGATCCCCTCCGCCCAGGCGGCGTGGCCGCGCACGAAGACCGGCACATCGGCGCCCAGCACCAGGCCCAGTTCGGCGAGGCGGTCGAGCGACAGCCCCAGTCCCCAGAGAGCGTCGAGGCCGAGCAGGACGGTCGCGGCATCCGAGCTGCCACCGCCCAGGCCGCCACCCATGGGCAGGCGCTTCTCCAGGCGAATATCGGCGCCCACCCGGCAGCCACTCTCCGTCTGGAGCCGGCGCGCTGCCCGCACGATCAGGTTCTGGTCATGGGGCACGCCGGGAACCTCCGGCGTCAGCCGGATCTCGCCATCCTCGCGCCGGGCCAGGTGCAGGGTGTCGCCATGATCGAGAAACTGGAACAGCGTCTGCAGCTCGTGGTAGCCGTCCGCGCGCCGCCCGGTGATATGCAGCATGCGGTTGAGCTTGGCGGGAGCCGGCAGGACCAGCGGTCTGGCGCGTGTCGCGGTCATGCTGGTGTCTCCCCGCTCACTCATCGACGACGGGGCGCCAATCGTTGACCACCAGGGTCACGCGCAGATCACCGTAGGTCATCACCAGGCGTCTCGGTAGCCACAGGCCGTCGGTATGGAGCCAGTCGCGGTAGTCGACCTTCCAGCCATCCTGTTCGAGGCGAGCCGGGAAGCCCAGTTCGTCCTCCTCGAGCCGATAGTCGCTGGCGTCGCCGGGCAGGCCGCGGATCCAGTCCGACAGTGCACCGAGCGGCAGCGACCAGCCGAGCTGCTGCTCCATCAGCGCCTCGGGAGTCTCGGCCTCGAAGCGCCCTTCGGAGGTGGTCAACGAGAAGCGCCCCTCGCGGCCCTCAAGGGTAGTGCGGCCGCCGCCGAAGGGACCACTGATCAGCAGGCGATAGTAGTGGGGGTGCTGGCTCCAGTCGAGATTGGCGCTGGTGGAGTCCTCGGGGGTGCGCAGCCCGGCCTTGCCGGCCAGCTGCCAGGTATCCAGCGACTCGATGCGTGACTCCTGGGCCTGCCACTGCCCCGCGGCTCGCTCCCCCTCGGGCAGCTGAGCCTGTCGGGCGCAGCCGGCGGCCAGGGCCATCAGCAGCAGGGCGGCGGTGAGTCGAAGCGGGTGTCTGCGTCGCATGGCGGTCTCATGGTCGGGTGGGCGTGTCATCGGGGGCAATCCCCGGGAGGCGTTGTAGCAGGTCGTCGATCAGCGGGCGTTCGTCGAAGCGCTCGAGGGCCTCGCCGACCAGTTCGCGGGCCTCCTCGCGGCGGTCCAGGGCCCACAGCACCTCGGCCAGATGGGCGGCGATCTCCTGGTCGGGCATGACGCGATAGGCGCGCTCCAGCCAGGGCAGGGCAGCTTGCGGGTCGCCCTGGCGGTAATGCACCCAGCCCAGGCTGTCGAGGATGGCGGGGTTGTCGGGCTCGAGGGCATGGGCGCGCTCGACCAGGTTTCGGGCCTCCCCGAGGCGTGCCACAGGGCCCTGGTCGGCCAGGGTGTAGCCCAGGGCGTTGAGGGCCATGGCGTTGTCGGGGTTGCGCTCGATGATGCGCCTCAGGTCGCGCTCCATGCCCGCCAGGTCGCCTGCTTCCCAGGCGCGCATTCCACGCAGGTAGAGCAGTTGTTCGTCGTTGGGGGTGCGGGCCAGTTCGCGGTCGAGCAGGGCGTCGGCGTCCTCGCCGAGACCCTCGCGGTCGAGCAGCTCGACTTCCAGGGAGACCAGTTCGCTGAACCAGTCGTCGTGGCGCAGCCGCTCGTTGCGCAGGAAGGTGCGCGCGTCATCCAGCCGGTCGTCCTCGACCAGCATCTCGGCGGCCCGCAGCCGGCTGAGCAGGAAGCCCTGCTCCGGGGGTACCTGGCGGTAATAAAGCAGGGCGTTGTCGATCTCGCCCTCGGCGCGGGCGATATCGCCGAGCAGCAGGAAGGAATCGGCGGGGGCCTCGGGGGACTCCACCAGCGGCAGCAGCAGGCGCCGCGCCGGCTCGTGGTGCCCTTCGTCAAGGTAGAGGCGGGCCAGGCCGATGGCCAGCGCGCTGTCACCGGTATGCTCCTCGAGCAGGGCGTCGGTCTGCGCCTCGGCGGCCGCGACGTTGCCCAGGCGCAGCTCGCTCTGGGCCAGCAGCAGGATGAAGCGGGCATCGCCGGGCGAGACCTCGAGGCCGCGGCGTGCGGCGCTGCGGGCGGCACGCGGGTCGTCCGCCTCCTGGGCCAGCCGGGCACGGGTCAGCCACAGGGCCGGCAGCTCCGGGGCTCGGGCACCGAGACGCTCCAGGC
>NZ_JAJSPA010000062.1:0-9854 GCF_021282295.1 Halomonas sp. G15
GGGGCAAGGGGCAAGGGGCAAGCCAAAGAGTTTCCTTGTCGCTTGCTCCTTGTGGCTTGTAGCTGATGGCTGGCCTAACGCGGCGCCTTGATCCAGAGCGATAGGGCATGCAGCAGCAGCCCCAGGGTGGCGCCGTGGGCGATCAGCAGCTCCCAGCCGATGAAGTCGGTGACGAGCGCGTGCCAGGCACCCATGCCGGCCAGGCCGGCCACCAGGCAGAGCCCCAGGCGGCCCACCAGCCGCGGAAGGCGCCGCCGGGCCTCGACCTCGAGCAGGCGCCACTGGACCACGGCCACCGCGGCCACGACCGCCAGGGCGAGCAGGATCAGGTTCAGGAGATTGTCGTGGCCACCCACCAGATAGCGGGGGATGGTAGCGAACATCAGCACGACTAGCCCCAGCACCAGGCTGAGGCGCTCCGGTGTGGGGGTCGTGCCCACCTCAGGCGACCTTGAGCTGCTGGGCGTCGATCCACTCCTCCACCCAGGGAAGCGCGGCATCATCGGCCATGAAGGTCTCCATGGCGTCGACTTCCAGGCGCTCGCCCAGCCGCTGGGCGCCCTGCCCCGCGAGCAGTTCATCGAGCTGACGGCCAGCACCGCAGAAGGTCTCGCCATAGGAGCTGTCGCCCAGGGCGATCAGCCCGTAGCGCAACCAGCCGAGGCCAGGACTCTTCTCGCCGATGGCATTGGCGAAGGGCGCGAAGGCGCCGGGGTAGTCGCCACTGCCGGTGGTGGAGACGCAGAACAGCGCCAGGTCGGTCGTCTCGGCGTCGAGATCGTCCAGGGAGGGGTTCTCGAGGATGGCGACCTCGTAGCCGGCTTCCTCGAACAACGGCTTGACCTGCTCGGCGACGTCCAGGGCGCCGCCATACATGGTGCCAACAAAGATCTTCAGCATGGGCATGTCACGGATTTACCTGAGAAATATACGCGAATAATAACATGTCTCCCCACCGTCTCGCATCCACCCCGACCCACACGCTCGCCGTGTCTGAATCTGGATCAAGAGCGTGGCATTTCGTCGCAGGTATCGCGCTGCAGTCAGCGGGAATAACCAACTAGAATAGTGGGTTTTTAACCTCTGGCGGAGAAAGCATGCAACAGACCTTCGAGGCGTGGATCACCCCGCTGATGATCGGCGGGTTGATCGTGTTCATGTGCTTCATCATCTGGGACCTGGCGAAGAAGTCCAACGCCGGACGCTTCGGTACCATCATGCTGTTCGTGGTATTGGGCGCCGGCATGCTCGGATATGTGCTCAAGGTGGTCATCACCTGGATGCTGGAGAACGGCGGAGCCGTCTGACCCTGACCACACACGCCGTCCAAGAAAAGGGCCACCCCCGTGGGGTGGCCCTTTCGCGTGTCAGGCGGAGGCGGGTCGGTTCAGTGATGCTCGCCGCGGTAGCCCTCCACCTGGCTCTTGAGCTTCTGGCCAGGGCGGAAGGTCACCACCCGCCGGGCAGAGATGGGGATCTCCTCCCCCGTCTTGGGGTTGCGACCGGGCCGCTCGCGCTTGTCGCGCAGGTCAAAGTTACCGAACCCGGACAGCTTGACCTGTTCGTTCTCGCGCAGGCAGCCGCGGATCTCCTCGAAGAAGGCCTCCACCATGGACTTGGCCTCCCGCTTGGAGAGGCCGAGTTCAGCATGCAGGTGTTCGGCCAGCTCGGCCTTGGTCAGTGCGCCCATCGTCACTCTCCCCTCTAGGCCCATCCCGGCCAACCCGGGTTCGCTAGACGGCCGATACCCGCAAGACTCATCCCGCAACGCGCAACATCTAGCCGCGTAGCTCGGCACCCAGATGCTGACGGGACTCGCTGACGATGGCATCGACCAACTTGTTGATTTCCTCGTCATTAAGCGTGCGCGAAGGATGCTGCCAGGTCAAGCCCAGGGCCACGCTCTTGCGCCCTTCCGCCACACCCTTGCCCTGATAAACGTCGAACAGCCGGCACTCGATCAGCCATTCACCGGCCTCCGCGCGCAGGGTATCCAGCAGTGCCTGCACCGGCAGGTCCTCGTCGACCATGAAGGCCAGGTCGCGGCGCACCTCGGGAAAGCGCGACAGCGGCATGAAGGCCGGCACACGGCCGTGGGTCAGGGCATCGAGGCGCACCTCGAAGAGTACCGCCTCCGCCTTGAGCCCCAGCTGGGCGCGGACTGCCGGATGCAGGGTGCCGATCCAGCCGGCCTCCTCCCCACGGTGCAGGATGCGGGCACACTGCCCAGGGTGAAGCGAGGGATGCTCGGCGGGCTCGAAGCGCCATGCCTCGGCGTCGCCGCCCATGGCCAGAAGGCTCTCGAGATCGCCCTTGAGGTCGAAGAAGTCCACCGGTGCTCGATTGCCCGCCCAGCCTTCCGGCTCGCGGGAGCCGCAGGCCAGGGCGCCGAGCATCGGGATCTGCGCCAGATCATCGAGCTCGCCGCGGAATACCAGGCCGCTCTCGAACAGCCGTACCCGGCTCTGCTGACGATTGAGGTTATGTTGCAGCGCCCGCACCAGACCCGGAAAGAGGCTGGCTCGCATCACCGAGAGATCCGTGGAGATGGGGTTGGCCAGTACCGGCGATACCGCCTCGGGCAGCAGGGTCTTCTGCAGATCGGGTGCCACGAAGCTGTAGGTCACGGCTTCCTGGTAGCCGCGGGCCACCATCTGACGGCGCAACCTGGCCAGTGGTGTACGTGCCTCATGATCCGGCCGCAGGCCGAGTCGCGCCTGGGGACGGCGCACGGGGAGGCGATTGTAACCATGGATGCGGGCCACCTCCTCGATCAGGTCCTCCTCGATGGCAATATCGAACCGCCAGCTGGGGACCACGACGCGCCACCCCGACTCGGTGGTCTCGACCTGCATGCCGAGGCGTTCGAGAATCTCGCCAACCTCTTCGCCGGCAAGCGCCTTGCCCAGCGCCTGCTCGAGGCGTGCGCTGCGCAGGACGACGCGGCGGGCCTCTGGCAGGTGAGCTTCGCTCGCCACCTCTACCAGGGGGCCGGCGTCACCACCCACGATCTCCAGCAGCAACGCCGTGGCGCGCTCGGCAGCCTCGCGGGCCAGCCGAGGGTCGACGCCGCGCTCGAAGCGATGGGAGGCATCGGTGTGCAGACCATAGGTGCGTGCCTGGCCGGCTACCGCCAGGGGGGTAAAGAAGGCCGATTCCAGGAAGATGTCACGGGTTTGCTCGTTGACTCCGGAATGCTCGCCCCCCATGACGCCGGCGATGGCCAATGGACCACGCTCATCGGCGATCACCAGGGTCGAGTCGTCCAGGTTGACTTCCTGGCCGTCAAGCAGCACCAGCCGCTCGCCTTCCCGAGCCAGGCGCACGATCACCGCACCACTCAGGTTCGCGCGGTCGAAGGCGTGCAGCGGCTGGCCCAGCTCGAGCATTACATAGTTGGTGACATCCACCACCGGGTCGATGCTGCGCACACCGCCGCGGCGCAGGCGCTCCACCATCCACAGCGGCGTCTCGGCACCGACGTCGACGCCCTTGATGAGACGTCCGATATAGCGCGGGCAGCGCTCGCCATCCTCGACCCGTACCGGGAAGGTCTCGTCATGGGAAGCCGGCACCGCGGCGACCTCCGGCCCCGTCACCGCCAGGCGGTTGAGCACGCCGACCTCACGGGCCAGACCCTTGAGGCTCAGGCAGTCACCGCGATTGGGGGTGAGGTCGACCTCGATGGTGTGGTCGTCGAGCCCCAGCCAGGCGCGGAAGTCCTCGCCTACCGGCGCCGAGCCGGGCAGCTCGAGGATCCCCGGCGAGGTCTCCTCCTCCAGGCCCAGCTCCGAGGCAGAGCAGATCATGCCGCGGGACTCCTGGCCGCGCAGCTTGGCCCGCTTGATCTTGAAGTCACCGGGCAGCACGGCACCGACCCGGGCGAAGGGCACCTTCTGCCCCGCCGCCACGTTGGGCGCGCCGCAGACCACCTGCACCGGCTCGCCGCTGCCGTCATTGACACGGCACACTCTGAGCTTGTCGGCGTCCGGGTGCTGTGACTTCTCCAGCACCTCGGCCACCACCACCCCCTCGAAGGCCGCAGCAACCGGCTCCACGGCGTCCACCTCGAGGCCGGCCATGGTGATCTGGTCGGCCAGGGCCTGGGTTCCGAGCTGAGGCGAGACCCACTCGCGCAGCCACTGTTCGGAAAATTTCATGGCAAATCCTATCGCTGTGTTCTGCTTATCCGGTGGACGATCAGGCGAACTGGCGCAGGAAGCGCAGGTCGTTGTCGAAGAACAGCCGCAGGTCATTGACCCCGTAGCGCAACATCGCCAGGCGCTCGGCCCCCATGCCGAAGGCGAAGCCGGTATAGCGCTCGCTGTCGATGCCGGAGTGGCGGAACACCTCGGGATGCACCATGCCGCAGCCCATCACCTCCAGCCAGCCACTGTGGCCGCACACCCGACAGCCGTCGCCGCTGCACATCACGCACTGGATATCGACCTCGGCAGAAGGCTCGGTGAAGGGGAAGTAGGAGGGGCGGAAGCGCACCGAGAGATCGTCACGCTCGAAGAAGGCGTGCAGGAAGTCCTCGATGGTGCCCTTGAGGTCGGCAAAGCTCACATCCTCATCCACCAGCAGCCCCTCCACCTGGTGGAACATGGGCGTATGGGTGAGATCCGAATCGCTGCGATAGACGCGACCCGGGCACACGATACGGATCGGCAGCCTGCCCTCCTTCATGGTCCTAACCTGCACCGGCGAGGTGTGGGTGCGCAGTAGCCGCGTGGCATCGAAGTAGAAGGTATCGGCCATCCCTCGCGCCGGATGGTGGGCGGGAATGTTAAGGGCCTCGAAGTTGTGGTAGTCATCCTCGATCTCGGGGCCGACCGCCACGTCATAGCCGATACGCGTGAACAGCCCCTCGATACGCTCCAGGGTGCGAGTCACCGGGTGGAGCCCACCGCTGGGCTGCCCCCGGCCGGGCAGGGTCACGTCGAGGCGCTCGGCGGCGAGGCGCGCCTCCAGGGCGGCCTTCTCGAGGCTGGCCTTGCGTGACTCGAGCTCGCCAGTCAGGGCCTGCTTGGCCTCGTTGATACGTTCGCCGGCGGCCGGGCGCTCGGCGGCGGGCAGTTTGCCCAGCCCCTTGAGCAGCGCGGTGATCTCGCCCTTCTTGCCGAGGTAGCGCACGCGCAGCTCTTCCAGGGCCGCGATGCTGTCGGCGGCCTGGATCGCCTCGCGGGCCTCGGTGACCAGGTTGGGAAGGTGGTCCATCCGTTGCGCTCCGAATTCGATACGTAAAACACAGGGCTAAAAAAACAGGGGAAGAGCGGCTGCTCTTCCCCTGCGACGTCTGCGGCCCTCCGGCTGAAACCGGACAGCCGGAAATGACGCTATCTCTTACTGGGCAGCCTTGGCCTTCTCGACGATGGCAGCGAAGGCTGCCTTCTCGTTGATGGCCAGGTCCGCCAGGACCTTGCGGTCAATCTCGATGCCGGCCTTCTTCAGACCGCCAACGAAGCGGCTGTAGGACAGGCCGTGCTGGCGTGCGCCGGCGTTGATGCGCTGGATCCACAGGGCGCGGAACTGGCGCTTGCGTTGACGACGGTCGCGATAGGCATACTGACCGGCCTTGATGACCGCCTGCTTGGCAACGCGAAAGACACGGCTGCGGGCACCGTAGTAGCCCTTGGCCTGCTTGAGAATCTTCTTGTGACGACGACGGGCGACAACGCCACGCTTGACACGAGTCATAGCTTACTCCTGACGAAAATGGAATCTACCAAGGGTTACAGGTTGGGCAGCATCCGCTGGATGAGCGCCTTGTCCGCGTCGTGGATCTGCTTCATGCCACGCAGTTGACGCTTACGCTTGGTGGACTTCTTGGTCAGGATGTGGCTACGGAACGACTGCTTGTGCTTGAAGCCGTTGGCCGTCTTCTTGAAGCGCTTGGCAGCGCCGCTGTTGCTCTTGATCTTCGGCATGAGAATAACTCCGCTCGAGGTTCTTCAGAAAACCCGAGGCCGACGCGAGACGCTGACGCCTCCCGCCCGTTTGACCGGCCATCGGATCACTTCTTTTGGTACTGCTGGTACCGCTTACTGCTTCTTCTTGGGGGCAATGATCATGATCATCTGGCGACCTTCCATCTTGGGGAAGGACTCCACGGTCCCGAGCTCTTCGAGGTCGGCGGCGATCCGCTCCATCAGCTTGCGGCCGATGTCCTGGTGCGCCATCTCACGACCACGGAAGCGCAGGGTGACCTTGCCCTTGTCACCGGCTTCGAGGAAGCGCGTCAGGTTCTTCATCTTGACCTGATAGTCGCCCTCGTCGGTGCCAGGCCGGAATTTCACTTCCTTGACCTGAATCTGCTTCGTCTTCTTCTTCTGGGCAGCTTTCTGCTTCTTCTGCTCGAAGACGAACTTGCCGTAATCCATGATCTTGCAGACGATCGGATCGGCATTGGAGATCTGCACGAGGTCCATACCGGCGGCTTCGGCACGCTCCAGCGCCTCGCTGGTGGGCACGATGCCCAGCTGCTCGCCGTCGCTGTCGATCAGGCGAACCTGATCCTCGGTAATGCGCTCGTTCATCGGGGGGCGCTTATCCTGGACGCGCCCTCTTGGGTTGCTACGCTTGATGTTCCGTCTCCTTAGGCAATTGACGAATGTCTCTCACCGAGTTCGTCACCGAGGCGGGCCATGAGTTCATCGACCGTCATGGTGCCAAGGTCTTCTCCGCTGCGCGTACGCAGGGCAACCGAGTCGGCTTCGACTTCCTTATCTCCCACCACCAGGAGATAGGGAACTTTCTGCAAGGTATGCTCGCGGATTTTAAAGCCGATCTTCTCATTCCTCAAGTCCGCCTTGACGCGCAAGCCGAATTTCTGCAGACGACGCTCGAGATCCAGCACGAATTCGCGCTGGGAATCGGTGATATTGAGGATCACCGCCTGCTGTGGCGCGAGCCACAGCGGCATGGCACCGGCGTAGTGCTCGATGAGGATCCCCAGGAAGCGTTCGAAGGAGCCCAGTATCGCACGGTGCAGCATCACCGGTGTCTTGCGTGCGCCGTCCTCGTCGACGAACTGCGCGCCGAGGCGGCCCGGCAGGTTGAAGTCGAGCTGCAGGGTGCCGCACTGCCAGACACGATTGAGGCAGTCGCGCAGGGAAAACTCGATCTTGGGTCCGTAGAAGGCCCCCTCGCCCGGCTGCAGCTCCCACTCGAGGCCGGTGGCATCGAGGGCGGCCTCGAGGCCCGCCTCCGCACGGTCCCACAGCGCCGGCTCGCCCATGAAGTCATCGGGGCGAGTCGACAGCTTGAGCTCCACATCGTCGAAGCCGAGATCCTGGTAGACCTTGAGGGTCAGGGCGATGAACGCCTCGGCCTCGGACTGGATCTGCTTCTCGCTGCAGAAGATATGGGCGTCGTCCTGGGTGAAACCGCGTACGCGCATCAGGCCGTGCAGGGAGCCGGAGGGCTCGTTGCGGTGACAGCTGCCGAACTCCGCCAGGCGCAGCGGCAGGTCCCGGTAGCTCTTCAGCCCCTGGTTGAACACCTGCACGTGACAGGGGCAGTTCATCGGCTTGATGGCGTAGTCGCGCTTTTCCGACTCGGTGGTGAACATCAGCTCGCTGTAGTGGCCCCAGTGGCCGGACTTCTTCCACAGCGAAAGATCCACCACCTGGGGCGTCTTGATCTCCTGGTAACCGTTCTCGATCTGGACCCGGCGCATGTACTGCTCCAGGGCCTGGTACATGGTCCAGCCATTGGGGTGCCAGAACACCATGCCCGGCGCCTCCTCCTGAAGGTGGAAGAGGTCCATCTTACGCGCCAGCTTGCGGTGGTCACGCTTCTCCGCCTCCTCGAGACGCTTGAGGTAGGCCTTGAGCTGCTTCTTGTCGGGCCAGGCGGTGCCGTAGATGCGGGTCAGCATCGGTTTCTCGGCGTCGCCGCGCCAGTAGGCGCCAGCCAGCTTGGTCAACTTGAACGCCTTCAGGTGCCGGGTATTGGGCACGTGGGGGCCCCGGCACATGTCGATATACTCTTCGTGATGATAGAGGCGGATACTCTCGCCTTCCGGTATCTCGCGGACGATCTCCTGCTTGTAGGGCTCATCGCGATGCAGGAAGGTGAGCATCGCCTTGTCACGGTCGACATACTCGCGGACCACGTCATAGCCCTTGTCGATCAGCTCCTTCATGCGCTTCTCGATGGCTTCCAGATCCTCGGGGGTCGCCGATCGGCCGAAGTCGATATCGTAGTAGAAGCCATCCTCGATGACCGGGCCGATGGCCATCTTCGCCTCGGGATAGAGCTGCTTGACGGCATGGCCGATCAGGTGGGCACAGGAGTGGCGTACCACCTCCAGGCCTTCGGGATCCTTGGCAGTGAGGATGGCCACCTCGGCGTCATGCTCGATGATGTCGGCCGCATCGACCGGCACACCATTGATCTTGCCGGCTACGCAGGCCTTGGCGAGTCCGGGGCCGATATCCTCGGCCAGCTGCATCACGGTAAGCGGTTCGTCGAAGCGTCTCTGGCTGCCGTCGGGCAGGGTCACGATGGGCATGCAGGGGTCCTTTCGCGCAGTGGTGGCCCATACGAAAGACCACATGTCGCAGTGAACGAAGAATGGAAGCGTAGTGTCACCCGGAGACCGACCATCGCCGGCGGCGTCGAACGCCAGGCGAGACGGTGTCGGCCCGTGCCGGATGACGCGCTACGATAGCAAAGCGCCAGGTCGGGCGCCACAGTCCGGGCGCAGCAGCCCAGACGCAGCAGGGGCGCCAGAAGGCGCCCCTGCCTCGCGAACTCAAGGAGTTCGCTTGAGATTGAGCCGAACTTACTGGCTCATGATCTCGACGCGACGGTTCAGGGCACGACCTGCGTCGGTCTCGTTGGTGGCGACCGGGCGCTCCTCGCCATAACCCACGGTGCGCATGCGATCACCGGCAACGCCCTGGCTCATCAGGTAGCTGGCCACGGAATCGGCACGATCTTGGGAGAGACCCAAGTTGTACTCGTTGGAACCCACGGCGTCGGTGTGACCGGCGATGGTCACGCGAACCTCGGGGTTGTTGTTGAGCGTGCCTGCCACCTGGTTCAGCTCGGAAGCGGCACCGGGGCGCAGCTCCGCAGAGTCGAAGGCGAAGGTGACGTCACTGGAGAGGGTCACCGGCTCGAAGGGCTCGGGCTCCGGCTCGGGCATCGGCTCGGGCTCGGCTACCGGCTCCGGAGAGTCGGCGCACAGCATGGCGCCGATGGTGGCACCCGCAGTACCGCCGATGGCAGCACCGGTGTCCTCATCGGATTCACTGCTGGTGGCATAACCGATGCCACCACCGATCACGCCGCCGGCCAGGCCACACACCATCGGGTGCTGGTACCAGGGCTTGTCGACAGAGGAAGTCGTGTTGGAAGTGGCACAGCCGGAGAGGCCGACCACCAGAGCAGAACCGAGCAGCAAGCCAGTCGTGGACTTCTTCATATGAAACTCCTTCTCTTTTCTTTTATCGCTCCAGGGCAGGCAACCGCTTACCGCCTTCCCAGATGATCCCGACGATCGGGTGTTGCGATCTACGCCGCAACATCCATGTCGTGACTCAGCGACCTCATGAAAATATTCACTGGTCTCGACACGCTGCCAAGCTTGCAGTAGCCCGACAGATCTTTCAATCGCACATGGCTAGATTAGCAGAATTGTGGCGAAAGCGCACAGTGTTCGATAAAGCAGTCGTTCGAGGCAAGACGTGAACACTCCCACGCATCATGCGACGCATTGATGCGGGGCTTCAGGCTCTCGCCGCCAGAGCGTTGAGAGCGTGACCGGTGTTCTCGGTTTGCCAGGGGAGCTTCTGCCCGCTGACAACTGCCCGTCCTTGCGGCGGGTCAGCTTGTGTTTCCAG
>NZ_JAJSPA010000063.1:0-9677 GCF_021282295.1 Halomonas sp. G15
ACCCGGGGCTCGGCCTCGGCGTCCGCCGCCTGGGGCGCCTCGCGGGGCGTGGGCGGCATCGGGTTCTCGGCCTCGGCTTCCGCCGCCGGGGGCGCCTCCTCGACGGCGCGCGCCTCGGGGGCGACGTTCGGCCGCTTCGGGCTCCGCCGGCGTGGCGGGGTCCACATCCGTAGCCCCCTGCTGTGAGGCAGCGGGGGCTTCCACCGGGGCGGAGCGCGATTCTGCCGGTGCCTCCTCCTGCTCGCTGCCGGAGGCCTGCTGGTCGACCTCGGCGATGGCCTCGGCCTCCACCGGTGCCTCGCTTTCGCGGGTCACCAGCACCACATCGAGGCTTTTCCGCTCGGCCGGCGGGGTGGCGAACTGCCAGCTGGCCACCACGCCGATCACCGCCAGGTGCAGCAGCAGTGCCAGCGACCAGGCCAGCCAGCGCCGATAGGGCCGGGTGACCGGGGCATACTGGATGGGGTCGCCGGCGATCAGGGACATGGCGGCCTCGCCTCTCAGCCTCGCGCCGTTGCCAGGCGACGCTCGATGGCATCCATCAGCAGGCCGGCGATATCGGTGCCGCGCTGATCATCGATCTCGCGCACGCAGGTGGGGCTGGTCACGTTGATCTCGGTGATGTAGTCGCCGATCACGTCGAGGCCCACGAACATCAGGCCCTTCTCGCGGATCATCGGCTGCACCTGGCGGATCAGCCAGTGGTCACGCTCGGTGAGCTCACGGCTCACCCCGGTACCACCGGCGGCCAGGTTGCCGCGGGTCTCGCCGGCCATGGGCACCCGGGCCAGGCCATAGGGTACCGGCTCACCATCCACCAGCAGGATGCGGGTGTCGCCATCCCTGATCTCGGGCAGGTAGCGCTGGGCCATGATCTGGCGCTGGCCGCGCTCGGTGAGGGTCTCGATCACCGCGCCCAGGTTGCGCCCCTCGGGGCCGACGTGGAAGATCCCGCTGCCGCCCATGCCATCTAGCGGCTTGAGGATGACGTCGCCGTGCTCGGCGTGGAAGGCGCGCAGCTCGGGCTCGCTGCAGGAGACCAGCGTCGGTGCACAGCACTGCGGGAACTGCTGGGCGAAGAGCTTCTCGTTGCACTCCAGCAGCGCCCGGGTAGGGTTGACCACCAGCACGCCCTCGCGCTCGGCGAAGCCGAGCAGGTGCACGGCATTGAGGAAGTGGGTATCCACCGGCGGATCCTGGCGCATCAGGATCACATCGAGTTCGGCCAGGGGCCGCGGCTCGGGCTCGCCCAGGTCGAACCAGTGGCCGGGGTCGCGATGCACCTCGAGGTCGCGCAGGCGGCCGTAGGCGCGGCCATCGCGCAGGAAGAGGTCGCCGGGCTCGAGATAGTGCAGCGAGGCGCCGCGATCCCGGGCGGCCCACAGCAGGGCCAGGGAGGTGTCCTTCTTGTAGGTGATGTCCGCGATGGGGTCCATCACCACGCCGATCTTCAGCGCGCGTTCACTCATGGGTCGGATTCCGGTCAAGAGTATGGATGGGGCCAGTATGCCGGCTACTCGCCGCCGGGCGCCAGCCGGATGCCGGTGGGCTCCAGGATGATCAGTCGGCGCTTGTAGAGGCGGCCGATGGCCTGCTTGA
This sequence comes from Halomonas sp. G15, assembly GCF_021282295.1. Classification (NCBI taxonomy): domain Bacteria; kingdom Pseudomonadati; phylum Pseudomonadota; class Gammaproteobacteria; order Oceanospirillales; family Halomonadaceae; genus Halomonas; species Halomonas sp. G15. The sequence goes on from NZ_JAJSPA010000063.1 coordinate 1,600, forward strand.
AGGCGTTCTTGCTGACCCCCAGGCGCGCCTTGATCTCGGCGGCGTCGCTCTTGTCGCCCAGCGGCAGGTAGCCGCCACTCTCGCGCAGTGCCTTGAGCACGGCCTCGCCCACCACGTCCAGGCGCGCCTCGCCGGGGGGCAGCAGCGAGAGGTCCAGGCGGCCATCGTCGCGCAGGCGCTTGATATAGCCGGTAACGCGCTGGCCACGGCGCAGCGGCCGGGTCAGGTCATCACGATAGAGCACGCCCCAGAAGCGATGGTTGACCACCGCCTTGAGGCCGAGGTCGGTCTGCTCGGCGATCACCAGGATCACCTCATCGCCGGCGGCGAGCCCCTCGGCCTCATCGGCGACGAAGCGCTCCAGCTTCTGGGAGGCCACCGGCCGCCCCTGCTGGTCCGTGTAGATTCGCACCAGCACCCGCTTGCCGACGCTGGGGCGGAAGCGCTGCTCCCCGTAGGGCAACAGCAGGTCGCGGGGCTGCCCCCAGTCGAGGAAGGCGCCGGTGTCGTTGACGGTGACCACCTCCAGGTAGGCCACCTCGCCCACGTCACACCTCGGCGCCCGGTAGCGTCGCCCGGCGGCGGGACGCGGCGTGCGCGGTTCACGTGAATCGGACATGAGGGGGCTCCCTGAAAAATGGATGATGCCGCCGGGGTCTGACCGGCGGAGGATGGGCGGCGTCGAGCGGTGGCGGTAGAGGGATGCGGCAGCGTCAGCCGTTCCCGTCGAGGTCCCCGAAACGGTACTGCAGCAGGCTGAGTGCCACCACCGGGGCGGTCTCGGTACGCAGGATGCGCGGCCCCAGGCAGAGCGGTGCGAAGCCGGCCTCGCGGGCGGCCACGACCTCGCCCTCGGCCAGCCCACCCTCGGGGCCGATCAGCAGCGCCACGCTCGTGGGTGCCGACTGCTGCGCCAGCGCCCCGGCGCTATCCGGATGCAGTACCAGGCGCAGCGTCTCGTCGCGCCCGGCCAGCCACTCGGCCAGGGCGAGTGGCGGGTTCACCGCTGGCACCACGGCGCGTCCGCACTGCTCGCAGGCGCTGGCCGCTACCGCCTGCCAGTGGGCGAGTTTCTTCGCCTCCCGCTCCCCCTTGAGGCGCACGTCACCATGCTCGGTGTAGAGCGGCGTGATGGCGGCCACGCCGAGCTCCACGGCCTTCTGGATGGCATAGTCCATGCGATCGCCCTTGGAGATCGCCTGGCCAAGGTGCACCGCCAACGGCGACTCGGCGGTACCGGGCGCCACCGACTCGATACGCGCCACCACCCGCTTGCGCGAGGCCTCCACCAGCACCGCACTGGCCTCGAGGCCCGCACCGTCGAACAGCCGCAACGCGGCCCCCTCGCCCAGGCGCAGCACGCGAGCCACATGGCGGGCCGGCCCCTCGGGCAGAACGACGTCGCCGCCGACACGAAGGTCGGCGGCGACGTGGATACGCGGCGATCTCTTGATCATGGCTTGATCTTCACTTCAGGGCCACGGTGCTGCGTTACTGGGTCGTCTCGGCGCCCTGGGCCTGCTCGGCCTCGCGCTGCTTCTTGCGCGCATAGATCGCCTCGAAGTTGACCGGCGCCAGCATCAGCGGCGGGAAGCCGCCACGGTTGACCAGGTTATCGATGCACTCGCGGGCATAGGGGAAGAGCACGTTGGGGCAGAAGGCGCCCAGGGTGTGGTCGAGCTGCTCGCCCTCGATGCCGGTGATGCGGAACAGGCCGGCCTGCTCGAGCTCGGCCAGGAAGGAGGTGGTTCCCTCCTCGCTGTGGGTCACCTGGGCGGTGACCTTGATCACCACCTCATAGAGGCCATCACCCACCTTCTCGCTGGTGGTATCCAGGTTCAGGCCCACCTTGGGCTTGAAGGGCTGCTGGAACACCGACGGCGAGTTGGGTGCCTCGAAGGAGATATCCTTGACGTAGATGCGCTGCACGGCGAACTGCAGCTGCGGCTTGTCCTGCTGGCCGGCGGCCTGGCCGTCGGCGCCCGGGTTGTTCTCTTCCGCCATGGGAAAGGTCCTTTTGTACGATAGGAAATGCTACTTCTTGACGACCGGCAGGCCATCGGCCTGCCACTGCATCATGCCGCCCTTGAGCTTGAGCACCCGAGAGTAACCGGCCTTGGAAAGCTTGGCCACGGTCACACCCGCGGACTGGCCCGTCTTGCAGGCCACGATGATCGGCTTCTCCTTGACCTTCTCGAGTTCGCCCATGCGCTCGTCGATGCGGCTCTGGGGAATGTTGCGGGCGCCGGCGATATGGCCGGCCTTGAAGTCGCCGGCCTCGCGGGTATCCAGCACCACCGCGTCCTCGCGGTTGATCAGCTGGGTCGCCTCGCCGGAGGTCACGCCGTTGGAGGCGCTGTTGCGCGCCTCGTAGAGGACCCAGGCAGTCAGCACCAGGAGGAAGGCGCCCACCAGCAGCGGGTGGTTCTGCACGAATTCAAACAGCTGATCGATCATGGGTGCGAAAACTCTCGTCTCGGTGCACGGAAACAGGGGCGCGACTGGCGCACAGCGGGCGCCAGTATACACGAGGTGGGCGCCGACAAATGAGACCATCCGCAGCGATTCGCCACGGATGTCGAGCGCCGTGGAGCCATGACGCACGATGCCGCCTGCGATATGATGCCGCAAGACGATTCCTGCCGCGACCCCGAACGCCCGGCGCGAGATCTTCCGGTTACAGCCGCCAACCGGGCCGGGGCGCGTCTATCCCGCTTCGAGGACACTCACCATGACCGCCACCCCCCCGCGCCCCGTCGCCCTGATCATCCTCGACGGCTACGGCCACAACCCCGACCCGGCCAACAACGCCGTGGAAGCCGCCAATACGCCGGTGATGGACCGCCTGTGGTCCGAGCACCCCCATACCCTGATCCATACCGACGGCCGCCACGTCGGCCTTCCCGACGGCCAGATGGGCAACTCCGAGGTGGGCCACATGAACCTCGGCGCGGGGCGAGTCGTCTACCAGGACTTCACGCGCATCACCAAGGCCATCGAGGATGGCGACCTGGACACCAACGCCATCCTGACCGCGCCCATCGACGCGGCCGTGGCCGCGGGCCGGGCGGTGCACCTGCTGGGCCTGCTCTCGCCGGGCGGCGTGCACAGCCATGAGGAGCATATCCTCGCCGTCGCCGAACTGGCGGCCCGCCGCGGCGCCACCCGCATCTTCGTGCAAGCCTTCCTGGATGGCCGCGACATGCCGCCCCAGAGCGCCCTGGCCTCCATCGAACGCACCAATGCGCGCCTGGCCGAACTGGTCGGCGCCGACAACGGCTTCGTGGCCTCGATCATCGGCCGCTACTTCGCCATGGATCGTGACAACCGCTGGGATCGTGTCGAGAAGGCCTACCGCCTGCTCACCGAGGGCGAAGGCGAGCACGTGGTCGCCGGCGCCGAGGCGGGGCTGCGCGCCGCCTACGAGCGCGGCGAGACCGACGAGTTCGTGGCCGCCACCAGCGTGCGCCCGGCGGGCGTGCCGATCACCCTCGAGGAGGGCGACGCCGCGCTGTTCATGAACTTCCGCGCCGACCGAGCCCGGGAGCTGACCCGGGCCTTCGTCGATGAGGGCTTCGATGGCTTCACGCGCCGCGTGCATCCCCGGCTCGCCGCCGAGGGCCTGGTCACCCTGACCCGCTACGCCGCCGACATCCCCGCACCGGCGGCCTTCCCGCCGGTGGCGCTGCACAACACCCTGGGCGAGGTCATGGAGAGCCGCGGGCTGACCCAGCTGCGCATCGCCGAGACCGAGAAGTATCCCCACGTCACCTTCTTCTTCTCCGGCGGTCGTGAGGCGGAGTACCGGGGCGAGGAGCGCATCCTGGTGCCCTCGCCCCGGGACGTGAAGACCTACGACGAGAAGCCCGAGATGAGCGCCCACGAGGTGACCGACCGCCTGGTGGAGGCCATCGACTCGGGCCGCTTCGATCTGATCGTGTGCAACTACGCCAACGGCGACATGGTCGGCCACACCGGCGACTTCGCCGCCGCCGTCAAGGCCATCGAGACCGTCGACGGCTGCGTGGGCCGGGTGGTGGAGGCGATCCAGCGCGCCGGCGGGGCCTGCCTGGTCACCGCCGACCATGGCAACGCCGAGCAGATGGTCAATCCCGAGACCGGCGCCCCCCAGACCGCCCACACCACCTTCGAGGTGCCGCTGATCCATGTCGGCGAGCGTTCGGTGCGGCTGATCGACGACGGCAGCCTGTGCGACATCGCCCCGACCCTGCTGGCGATGATGGACCAGACGATTCCCGAGGAGATGAGCGGCCACGCCCTTATCGAGTTCGACTGAGCGGACGGATGGCCAGGCCTGCCGCCCCCCTCGGCACGCTGCTGCTGATGCTCTGCCTGGCGGGCCCGCTTGCGGCCCAGCCCAGCGAAGAGGCCGTGCAGGAGCGTCTCGATGCCATCGGTGAGGCCATCGAGGAGGCCGGCCAGCGCGTATCGGCGACCCGCGAGGCCCGCGACGAGGCGGCGCGCCAGCTGGAGGCGATCGAGACGTCGCTGGCCGCCACCCACCGGCGACTCGATGAACTCCAGGCCGAGCGACGCGGGCTGGGTGCCGAGATGGAGACCCTCCAGGCGCGCCGCGACGAACTCGAGACCGAGCGCGCCGCCCAGCTCGAGGCCATCCATACCCAGCTCGACGCCCTCTACCGCCTGGGCCGCTCGCCCCAGCTCAAGCTGCTGCTCAATCAGGACGATCCGGCGCGGCTGGATCGCCTCCAGCACTACCTGAACCACCTGGCCCGGGCCCGCCGCGAGCGACTCGACGAGCTGGCGCGCCTCGATGCGGCCCTGGCCGAGACCCGCCGCGAGCTCGAGGCTCGCGGCGAGCGCCTCGACGCCCTCGCCGCGGAACTGGCCGAGCGCAGCACCCAGCTGGCCGAGCAGATGCGTGAACGCGCCACCCTGGTCGAGGAGCTGGACAGCCGTCACAGCGGCGAGGCGGCGCGGCTCGCCTCCCTTGAGCAGGACCGCGAGCGCGCCGAACAGGTGCTGCGCGAGGTGCAGGAGCAGCTGGCCCGCCTGCAGCGACCGCCGCCCTCCACCGCCATCGAGCGCACCCGCGGCGAGCTGCCCTGGCCGATCCAGGGCAACATCGCCTCGCGTTTCGGCGCCGGCGATGCGGTGCACCGCAACGGCATCCTGATCCTCGCCGCCGAGGGCAGCCCGGTGCGCGCCGTGCACGCCGGCCGGGTGGTCTTCGCCGACTGGCTGCGCGGCTTCGGCAACCTGCTGATCATCGACCACGGCGACGGGGTGATGACCCTCCACGCCCACCTGCAGCACTTCACGGCTCAGGTTGGCCGCCCGGTCTCACGCGGCGAGGTGATCGGAGCCGTGGGCATGAGCGGCGGTCAGCAACGCCCGGCGCTCTACTTCGAGGTACGCCGCGGCGGCGACCCCATCGATCCCCAGTCATGGATCGCCCGCCGCTGAGCGTCGCTTTCCATGCACGCCGGCGGCGGGCTATGCTGGTCGCTCACCGTTTCGGAACAGCGGAGTTCGCATGCACCCAGCGCTTCCTCACTCGGGCAGGTCTCCCCGCTCACGCTCCCCCCGGCGCCTGCTGGCCGGGCTGCTGCCGCTGACCCTGCTGGCGCTGCCCCTGGCCCTGCTGTCACTGCCGGCATCGGCCCAGAGTGTCGATGACGAGCTGCCGGTGGCCGAGATCCAGACCTTCGCCGAGGTATTCGAGCGCATCAAGCGCGCCTACGTCGAGGAGGTCGATGACGCCAGCCTGCTACGCAACGCCATGCGCGGCATGCTCAGCGAGCTCGATCCGCACTCCGCCTACCTCGACCGCGAAGCGTTCCAGAGCCTGCGCGAGTCGACCGAGGGGGAGTTCGGCGGCATCGGCATCGAGGTAGGCATGGAGGATGGCCAGCTGACGGTGATCACCCCCATCGACGATACCCCGGCCTCGCGTGCCGGCCTGCAGGCCCGGGACCTGATCCTGCGCATCGACGACACCCCCACCGAGCGCATGTCGCTGCAGGAGGCGGTGGAGCTGATGCGCGGCGAACCGGGCAGCGAGATCGAGCTGACCATCATGCGCCAGGGCGAGAGCTCGCCGCGCAGCGTCACCCTGACGCGCGAGAACATCCGCACCGAGAGCGTTAAGAGCGAGCTGCTGGCACCCGGCTTCGGCTACCTGCGCGTCAGCCAGTTCCAGACCCGAACCGGCGACCAGGTGAGCGAACACATCCGCCAGCTGGAGCGCGACGGCGACCTCGACGGCCTGGTGCTGGACCTGCGCAACAACCCCGGCGGCGTGCTGCAGGCCGCAGTAGCGGTGGCCGACGCCTTCCTCGACGAGGGGCTGATCGTCTATACCGAGGGCCGCCTGCCGGATACCGAGATGCGCTTCTCGGCGAACGCCAGGACCGCGGCCCCCGATGTCCCCCTGGTGGTGCTGATCAACGGCGGCAGCGCCTCGGCGGCGGAGATCGTCGCCGGCGCCCTCCAGGACCAGCGCCGCGGCGTGGTGATGGGCACCGAGAGTTTCGGCAAGGGGTCGGTGCAACAGATCATGCCGCTGGGCAACGGCGAGGGGCTCAAGCTCACCACGGCTCTCTACTTCACCCCCGGCGGCCGCTCCATCCAGGCCCAGGGCATCGAGCCGGATGTGCGCGTGGTGCGCGGGCGAGTGGAGGTGACCGAGAATGGCCGTGGGGTCCGCGAGTCAGACCTGGAGGGCCACCTCGGATCGCGGGACGCCCCACGGGAGAGGACCGAACTGAGCGAGCGGCTACGCGATGACTACCAGCTCGGCGAGGCCCTCAACCTGCTCAAGGCCCTCGACGTGATTCGCCAGCGCGACCGCTGAACGGCTTCCCCGGTCAGCGGCAACTGGCAGGCAGCCGGCCACGCTGGCCGGTGGCCTGCTGCAGCAGCATCCGCTTGAGCGGGACCAACCGATCCACGCCACTCATCCCCAGGTTGCGCGCCAGTGACAGGGCCGGGTGGCGTGCCCCGAACAGCAGGCGGAATCCGTCCATCAGCGCCAGCATGCCGGCGTTGTCGCCGCGCCGGCGGCGGGCATAGCGCGCTAGCACCCGCTCGTCACCCGGCATCACGCCCCGCTGGCGTGCCGCCAGCAGCTCCTCGGCCAGCACCGCGGCATCCATCAGCCCCAGGTTGACGCCCTGGCCTGCCAGGGGATGGATGCCGTGGGCGGCGTCACCCACCAGGGCGAAGCCGGGCAGGGTATAACGCTCGGCGTGGCGCTGCACCAGCGGGAAACCCACCGCCTCATCCAGCACCGTCACCTGCCCCAGACGGTGCTCGATGGCGGCCGCCAGCGCCTCCCCCAGCGCCTCGCGTTCGAGGCCGGCCAGGCGCTCGGCCTCGGCGGGTGACGTGGACCAGACGATGGAGCAGTGCTGCTCGTCCCCGTCCACCGCCAGCGGCAGGAAGGCCAGCGGTCCGCCGGGCAGGAAGGCCTGCCGCGCCACTTCGCCGTGGGGCGCCGCGACGCGCACCGTGGTCACCAGGCCCACGTGGCCGGTATCACGCTCGCTGACGGCGATGCCCGCCAGGTCGCGCAGTGGCGAGCGGGCGCCATCCGCGGCCACCACCAGGGGGGCACTCAAGCGCCGGCCGTCAGCCAGCAGGACTCGCCGCTCCCCGGTGCCGTCCTCCAGCCCTTCGACCCGGGCCCCCAGGCAGAGATGAACCGAGGGCAGCGCCACCAGGCGCCGTTCCAGGGCCGCCAGGGTGACGTCGTTCTCGACGATATGCCCGAGCACCGGCAGGCCGGCCTGGTCGGCGGAGAAGCCGACCTCGCCGCTGCCCTCGGCATCCCACACCTGCATGTAGCGATAGGGACTAACCCGCCGCGCGGCCATCCACGACCAGGCACCCAGACCCTCCAACAGCCGCTGCGAGACCGGCGTCAATGCGCTCACGCGGCGCGCCGGTCGGCCACGCCCCACGGCCTCGGGGTCCAGCAGGGCCGGCCTGGCATCCACCAGGGCCACCTTGACCCCCGCCTCGCCGAGCAGCACCGCCAGCGCGGCCCCCACCATCCCCCCGCCGACGACGATCACCTCATGGTGGTCTTCCCC
>NZ_JAJSPA010000064.1:0-9617 GCF_021282295.1 Halomonas sp. G15
TGTCAATCGGAATGTTTCGAAAGTAAACCGAAAAACTCCATGCAGAACAATCACTTCTGCCACTTCCACCGCCTGCAACGTGTGCCCGTCGCCGGCAGCGGATGCGTACTTTACGGCTTTCCCCGGCGGCGTGCAATACCTCCGGATAAAAAGTTTCGGGAGTATGGCACTCCCTACTTGAGCACGACCCGGGCATACCGCTTCTTGCCCGCCTGGATCACATAGCTGCGGCCGGTCTCCAGCATGTGATCACGCGCCACCGACTCGCCATCGACCTTGACCCGGCCATTGCCGAGCATGTCCTTGGCCTGGGCACTGTTCCTGGTCAGCCCGGAGCGGTTGAGCACGGCAGCGATCGGTGCCTGGGCACCACCCTCGAAGTCCACCTCGATCTCGGGGAGGTCCTCGGGAAGCTCGCCCTCGGCCAGCTGGTTGCCGGCGGAGCGGTGGGCGTTGGCCGCGGCTTCCTCGCCGTGGTAGCGAGCGATCAGCTCACGCGCCAGGACCATCTTGATGTCGCGTGGGTTGGCGCCCGCCTCCACGTCGCGCTTGAGCGCCTCGATCTCCTCGTTGGGCTTGAGGGAGAGCAGCTCGAAATAGCGCCAAATCAGACTGTCGGGCATCGAGACCAGCTTGTTGAACATCGCCCCCGGCGCCTCGTCGACACCCACGTAGTTGCCCAGTGACTTGGACATCTTCTGCACGCCGTCGAGCCCTTCCAGCAGCGGCATGGTGATCACCACCTGGGGCTCCATGCCGAAGTGCTTCTGGATCTCGCGCCCCATCAGCAGGTTGAACTTCTGGTCGGTGCCGCCCAGCTCGATATCCGCCTTCAGGGCCACCGAGTCGTAGCCCTGGACCAGCGGATAGAGGAACTCGTGGATGGAGATCGACTGCCCCCCCTTGTAGCGCTTCTCGAAGTCGTCCCGCTCGAGCATGCGAGCCACCGTGCTCTGCCCGGCCAGCTCGATCATGTCGGCGGCACTCATGGCGGTGAACCACTCGGAGTTGAAGCGCACCTCGGTCTTGTCGGCGTCGAGGATCTTGAACACCTGCTCCTTGTAGGTCTGGGCGTTGGCCTTGACCTCCTCCTCGGTAAGGGGCTTGCGGGTGACGTTCTTGCCGGTGGGGTCGCCGATGCGACCGGTGAAGTCGCCGATCAGGAAGATGATCTCGTGCCCCAGGTCCTGGAACTGGCGCATCTTGGTCAGCAGCACGCTGTGTCCCAGGTGCAGGTCCGGGGCGGTCGGATCGAAGCCCGCCTTGATGCGCAGCTTGCGCCCGGACTTCAGCTTCTTGACCAGCTCCTCCTCCAGCAGGATCTCCTGGGTTCCCCGCTTCAGCAGCGCCAGCGCGCTCGCCACATCACTCATCGTCTCCTACTCCACGTATCAGGTTGCCCGGCCCCGATGAGGCCATCGAATGGGGCAGGATGGTAGCATGAGTCGACGCTCTGCGCTGACGCCACACTGCCCCGGGAGACCGCCATGCCCCTATATATCGGCCTGATGTCCGGCACCAGCCTGGACGGCATCGATGCCGCCCTGGTGGAGATCGATGACAGGCCAGCCGGGGGCCACCCCCGCCTCCTCGCCAGCCACGCCGAGCCGATGCCGGCAGCACTGCGGTCGCGGCTCTGGGAGCTCTGCCACGCCGAGCGCGTCGGATTCGCCGAACTGGCGGCGGCCGAGGAAGCCTTCTGTCGGCTCCAGGCAGAGGCCGTGACCGCCCTGTTGGCCGCCAGCGGAACAGCGCGTGAGGCGGTAGTGGCCATCGGTAGCCATGGCCAGACCATCGAGCACGCCCCTTATGGACATCCCGATGGGAGCCATGCCAATGGCCCCGCCTACACCCTGCAGCTCGACAACCCCAGCCGGCTGGCCGAACTCACCGGGATCGCCGTGGTGGCCGACTTCCGGCGTCGCGACCTGGCGGCGGGTGGCCAGGCGGCTCCGTTGGCACCGGCCTTCCATGAGGCACTGTTCCGCGATCGCCACGAGTGGCGGCTGGTACTCAATCTGGGCGGCTTCGCCAACCTGACGCTGCTGCCCCCCGGTGAAGACGAACGCGCCCCCCTGGGATTCGACTCGGGGCCGGCCAACGCCCTGCTGGACGCCTGGCACGCCCGTCACCGCGGCGGCGCCTTCGACGCGGACGGCGCCTGGGCCGCCTCGGGACGGGTCGACGAGACGTTGCTGGCACGCCTGCTGGAGGAGCCCTTCTTCCATCTGCCGCCACCGCGCAGCACCGGTCGCGAGCTCTTCCATCTCGACTGGCTGGAGAAGCGGCTGGGCGGAGAGGAGCGCCCCGAAGATGTGCAGGCAACCCTCGCCGAGCTGACTGCGGCGAGCGTCGCGCTGGCCGTGGAGATGGCCCGGGAGCGGTTCGATGCCCCGCCCGCGGCCCGGCTGATCCCCTGTGGCGGCGGCGCCCACAATCGCGACCTGCTGGGGCGGCTGGCCCGCCGCCTGCCCGAGGCGACCCTCGGCGACAGCGCCGAGTGGGGCTGGCCGGCCGACTGGCTGGAGGCCGGCGCCTTCGCCTGGCTGGCCTGGCGACGACTGGCCGGACTCCCGGGCAACCTGCCCAGCGTCACCGGTGCCGCCGGCCCCCGGGTACTGGGAGGGGTCTACGCCGCCTGATCGCCGCCCTTCGGCAGCGGTTCAGAAGTCGTCGTCACGCTTCAGTGAAAGCTGACTGGCGGCTTCCTTGGCCTGACCGATCCCCTCGCTACCTTCCCCACCGCCATACTTGATCATCATGCGCAGGTCGTTGGCCGAGTCGGCGTGCACCAGCGCCACCTCCTCGGAGATCCTGCCCGCCTTGAACAGGTCATAGAGGGCCTGGTCGAAGGTCTGCATGCCGAGATCCCGAGAGCGCGACATGACGTTCTTGATCTCGGAGACCTCCCCCTTGCGCACCAGGTCACCGATCAGCGGCGACTTGAGCATGATCTCGATAGCCGGACAGCGCCCGCCATCCAAGGTGGGCAGCAGCTGCTGGGCGACGATGGCACGCAGGTTGAGAGACAGGTCGAGCCACACCTGGGCGTGCCGTTCGATGGGGAAGAAGTTGATGATGCGATCCAGCGCCTGGTTGGCGTTGTTGGCGTGCAGCGTGGCCAGGCAGAGGTGGCCGGTCTCGGCGAAGGTCAGGGCGTGCTCCATGGTCTCGCGAGTCCGCACCTCGCCGATCAGGATCACATCCGGCGCCTGGCGCAGGGTGTTCTTGAGCGCCACCTCGAAGGAGTCGGTGTCGATGCCCACCTCGCGCTGGTTGATGATCGCCTTCTTGTGCGGGTGCACATATTCGATGGGATCCTCGACGCTGATGATATGCCCGCCCAGGGTCTCGTTGCGCTGCTGGATCATCGACGCCAGGGTGGTCGACTTGCCGGTGCCGGTGCCGCCCACCACGAACACCAGTCCGCGCTTGTTGTTGGCCAGGTCACCGAGTGTGGAGGGCAGCGACAGCTCCTCCAGATGGGGAATCTCGAAGCCGATACGGCGGATCACCATGGCCTTCTGGTTACGCTGCTGGAAGGCGCTGACGCGGAAGCGCCCCTTGCCCGACAAACTGAGAGCGAAGTTGGCCTCGTGCTCCACCGCAAAACGCTCGCGGAGCATCTCCGGGATCGACGCCGCCACCAGCTCGTTGACCTGCTGAACGCTGAGCCCCTGCTCGCCCATGGGGGTAAGCCTGCCCGCCATCTTGATGGTCGGCGGCGCCCCCACCGAGATCAACAGATCCGAGGCGTCCTTCTGCACCATGATATCCAGCAGCTGGTTGAGCCACTCTTGAGCCGTCATCTCCCTGCTCCCTCTGCCTGTAGTGTTGTTCTGTCTCGCCCCTGACTCGCTCAGATCATGCCCTTGGCCTTGGCCTGGGCCTCGTCACGAGCCACCACATTGTCCGTTACCAGCTTGGCCAGGGCGGCATCCAGAGTCTGCATGCCCAGGTTGCCGCCGGTCTGGATGGCCGAGTAGATCTGCGCCACCTTGTCCTCGCGAATCAGGTTACGCACCGCCGCGGTGGCGACCAGGATCTCGTGGGCCGCCACCCGGCCCCCACCCATGCGCTTGAGCAGCGTCTGGGAGATCACCGCCTGCAGCGACTCCGAGAGCATCGAGCGCACCATGGACTTCTCGTCGCCGGGAAAGACGTCGATGATCCGGTCGATGGTCTTGGCGGCGGAGGTGGTATGCAGGGTGCCGAACACCAGGTGGCCGGTCTCGGCCGCGGTGAGCGCCAGGCGGATGGTTTCCAGGTCACGCAGCTCACCGACCAGGATGATGTCCGGGTCCTCGCGCAGGGCACTGCGCAGCGCCGGGGCGAAGCCATGGGTGTCGCGGTGCACCTCGCGCTGGTTGACCAGGCAGCGCTTGCTGCGGTGGACGAACTCCACCGGGTCCTCGATGGTCAGGATATGCTCGTAGCGGTTGTCGTTGATGTAATCGATCATCGCCGCCAGGGTGGTGCTCTTGCCCGAGCCGGTGGGGCCCGTGACCAGGACCAGGCCACGCGGCAGCATGGAGAGCTGGCGGAAGGTCTGCCCCATCCCCAGGTCCTCGAGGGTCAACACCTCGGTGGGGATGGTACGGAACACCGCCCCCGCACCGCGGGCCTGGTTGAAGACGTTGACACGAAAGCGCGAGATGCCCGGCACCTCGAAGGAGAAGTCGGTCTCGAAGAACTCCTCGTAGTCGCGGCGCTGCCGATCCGCCATGATGTCGTAGATCAGCTTGCGGACCTCGCGATCCTCCATGGCCGGCACGTTGAGCCGGCGGATATCGCCATCCACGCGAATCATCGGCGGCAGGCCAGCCGATAGATGGAGGTCGGAGGCGTTCTGCTTTGCCGAGAACGCCAGCAGTTCGGTAATATCCATGCGTTTTCCCTGCTCCCGATGTGGTGCGTCTTGTGAGGTCCAGTATGACAGAGCTTGAGACATGACGGAGCCGGTGATCTCCGAATCCCTTGCCGCCGCCCGGCAGCGCCTGGCCGATGCCCTGCAGCAGGCTGGCCGCCCGCTGGCCAATGCCCGCCTGCTGGCAGTGAGCAAGACCAAGCCCGCCGCCATGATCCGTGAGGCCTGGCACCTCGGCCAGCGCGACTTCGGCGAGAACTATGTCCAGGAAGCGCTGGACAAGCAGGACGAGTTGGCCGACCTCGCGGGCATCGTGTGGCATTTCATCGGCCCGCTGCAATCCAACAAGACCCGCGAGGTGGCCGAGCGCTTCGCCTGGGTACATAGCGTAGACCGCGTGAAGATCGCCCGGCGCCTCAACGATCAACGCCCCGAGGCGCTGCCACCCCTTCAGGTCTGCCTGCAGGTCAATATCAGTGCCGAGGCCTCGAAGTCCGGGGTGAGCCTCGACGAGCTTCCGGCCCTGGCCGAGGCGGTGCTGGCCATGCCGCGGCTGCGGCTGCGCGGATTGATGGCGATACCCGCCCCGGCCGAGGGGCTGGATGCCCAGCGCGCCCCCCTTGCCCGGCTGCGCCAGGCCCTCGAGGGGCTCCGCGAGCGCTTCCCCGAGGCGCCGCTGGACACCCTCTCTATGGGCATGAGCGACGATCTGGAGGCCGCCGTGCTGGAGGGTGCCACCCTGGTACGCCTGGGTACCGCCATCTTCGGGGCAAGACAGCGACACGAGTGACCCAACGCCGCGGCCGCCAGCGGCGGCCGCCTCAAGCGAGTGACACAGGACATTCCCATGGCAAACCGAGTCACCTTCATCGGCGCCGGCAACATGGCCGGCGCTATCATCGGTGGCATGATCGACAGCGGCTTCAGCGCCGATGCCATCACCGCCACCTCCCCCGATGACAGCATGCTGGCCCCGCTGCGCGAGCGCCTCGGCATCCAAACCAGCACCGACAACGCCGCGGCAGTGGCCGAGGCCGATGTGGTCGTGCTGGCGGTCAAGCCGCAGATCATGCGCCAGGTGTGCGAGGGCATGCGCGACGCCGTCCAGGCACGCCGCCCGCTGGTCGTCTCGGTGGCCGCCGGCCTGCCCGCCGAGACCCTGGAGCGCTGGCTGGGCGGCGACCTGCCGCTGGTGCGCTGCATGCCCAACACTCCCTCGCTGGTCGGCGCCGGCGCCGCCGGGCTCTACGCCAATGCCAAGGTCAGCGAGGCACAGCGGCGTCTGGCCACCGAGCTGATGGAGGCAGTGGGGCTGGTGGAGTGGGTCGACGACGAGGGCCTGCTGGAGGCCGTCACCGCCGTCTCCGGCAGCGCGCCCGCCTACTTCTTCCTGATGTTCGAGGCCATGGAAGAGGCCGGTGCCAGGCTCGGCCTGCCCGCCGACACCGCGCGCCGCCTGGCCATGCAGACCGCCCTCGGCGCGGCGAAGATGGCCATGGCCAGCGACAAGTCGCCGGCCGAACTCAAGCGCAACGTGATGTCGCCCGGCGGAACCACCGAGCGCGCCATCGAGCACCTCGAGCAGGCCGGACTGCGCACCACCCTGGCCGAGGCCATGGATGCCTGTGCGGCGCGTGCCCGCGAGATGGCCGACGAACTCGGCAAGAACTGAGCAAAGGTGCAGCCATGCGCTGCGCAACTTCAAGCGAATCCTGAGGAGGGCCCTTATGGGCAGCCAACTGGGCAGCGCCGGCCTGATGCTGGTCAACACCCTGATCAATATCTATATCTTCCTGCTGATGCTGCGCTTCCTGCTGCAGGCATCCCGGGCCGACTACTTCAACCCCATCAGCCAATCGGTGGTCAAGGTTACCCAGCCGGCGGTGCGCCCCTTCCAGAGCTTCCTGGGGCCGGTGATGGGGCGCTTCGACCTGGCCACCCTGGCCACCGGCCTGGTGATCAAGGCGGTCAGCATCGTGATCATCCTGCAGATCGCCGGCTTCGGCATCCCCTCCATCGCGGGGGTCGCCATCGCTGCCGTGGCGGCGCTGGCCAACGCCATCCTCAAGATCTACTTCTTCGCCCTGATCGTGATGATCATCCTCAGCTGGGTGGCACCCAACGCCAGCCACCCCGGGGCGCTGCTGGTCATGCAGCTGCTGGAACCGATCATGGCACCGGTACGCAAGGTGATCCCGCCCCTGGGCATGATCGACCTGTCACCGATCTTCGTGTTCATCGCCATCAGCCTGATCGATGGTATCGTGGTGACCTCGCTGACCCGTGCCGCCGGGGTGGCCGGGGCCCTGGTGGGGCTCTGAGGACCGCAGCGAACCACCTCCGCAACGACTGGACACGGAAGGACTGATGCCCGAGATCGCACGCGACTCGGTCGGACTGGTGACGCCCCAGACGGCGCACTTCGACGACCCCCTGGACCTGGCCTGCGGCATGACGCTGCCGGCCTACGACCTCGTCTACGAGACCTACGGCACCCTCAACGCCGAGCGCTCCAACGCCGTGCTGATCTGCCATGCCCTCTCGGGCCACCACCACGCGGCCGGCTACCACACCGCCGAGGAGCGCAAGCCGGGCTGGTGGGACGCCCATATCGGGCCGGGCAAGTCCATCGACACCGAGCGCTTCTTCGTGGTCTCGCTCAACAACCTGGGCGGCTGCCATGGCAGCACCGGCCCGGCCAGCACCAACCCGGAGACCGGGCGTCTGTGGGGCCCCGAATTCCCGATGATGACCGTGGGCGACTGGGTCCACAGCCAGGCCCGCCTGGCCGACCGCCTGGGGGTAGAGCGCTTCGCCGCGGTGATCGGCGGCAGCCTCGGTGGCATGCAGGCCCTGCAGTGGACCCTGAGTTACCCGGAGCGGGTCGCCAGCGCCGCGGTGATCGCCGCCACCCCCAAGCTCTCGGCCCAGAACATCGCCTTCAACGAGGTGGCGCGCCAGGCGATCCGCTCCGACTCCGAGTTCCATGACGGCTGGTACGCCGAGCACGACGCCATCCCCCGGCGCGGGCTCAAGCTGGCACGCATGGTGGGGCATATCACCTACCTCTCCGAAGACGCCATGGGCCACAAGTTCGGCCGCGACCTGCGCAGCGACGACCTCAACTTCGGCTTCGACGTGGAGTTCCAGGTGGAGTCCTATCTGCGCTATCAGGGCGACACCTTCTCGACCTCCTTCGACGCCAACACCTACCTGCTGATGACCAAGGCGCTGGACTACTTCGACCCGGCCTCCATTCATGGCGGCGACCTGGCCCGCGCCCTGGCCCCGGCGCAGTGTCCCTTCCTGGTGGTCAGTTTCACCACCGACTGGCGCTTCCCGCCCTCACGCTCCCGGGAGCTGGTCGACGCCCTGATCCGCGCCGGCAAGCCGGTCAGCTATGCCAACATCGACTCGAGCCACGGCCACGACGCCTTCCTGATGCCCGAGCCGCGCTACCAGGCGGTGTTTGCCGCCTTCATGTCGCGGGTGGCTCGGGACCTGGGCCTGGAGGAACGCCCATGAACCGCCCGGACTTCAAGCGGATCCACGAGTGGGTGCCGGCCGGCGCCCATATCCTCGACCTGGCCTGCGGCGACGGGACCCTGCTCGACGCCCTGGCCCGCGACAAGGGGGTCACCGGGTACGGCCTGGAGATCGACCCCGACGGCATCACCGCCTGCATCGCCCGCGGCGTCAATGTCATCGAGCAGAACCTCGATGACGGGCTGGCCAACTTCGACGACGGCGCCTGCGACCTGGTGGTGATGACCCAAGCCCTCCAGGCCCTGCGCCGCCCCGACCGTGCCCTGGACGAGATGCTGCGGGTCGCCGGCGAGGCGATCATCACCTTCCCCAACTTCGCCTACTGGCGTCATCGGGTCCACCTGGGCATCCGCGGCTACATGCCGGTCTCCAAGTCGCTGCCCCACGCCTGGTACGACACCCCCAACATCCAACTGTCGACCTTCAATGACTTTGAACAACTCTGCCGCGACAAGGGTCTGATCATCGTCGACCGGGCGGTGGGCATCGGCGATCACGAGGGCCACTGGACCTCACGCTGGTGGCCCAACCTGTTCGGCGAGATCGCGATCTTCCGGGTCACCCGCGGCTGACCCGAAACGACCGGTGGCTGACGCGGTGATTGACGGAAAGAGAGGGAAGACGATGAAGCGAGGCATCCTGAGCGCCCTGCTGACGGGCGCACTGACGCTGCTGGCGGGACAAGCCACCGCCCAGCAGTTCGAGCAGGTAGGCGACGTCCAGATCCACTACAGCGCGGTGACCACCAGCTTCCTGCCCGAGGCGGTGGCCCGCGAACACGAGATCCAGCGCAGTCCGGCGATGGCGCTGCTCAACGTCAGCGTGCTCGAGGAGCGCGAGGACGGCACCACCCGCAGCGTGCCCGCCCGGGTCGATGGCCGGGTCGGCGGAGTGGCCGAGGATGACGACGGCAGCCCGCTGAGCTTCCGCACCCTGCGCATCGGCGACACTCCCTCCCAGGTAGCGGTGTTCCGCATCGACGATGACGAGCCGATGCGCTTCGACCTGGAGGTGTACCACGACCGCAACGCCGAGCCGGCCCGTGTGCGCTTCATCCAGCGCTTCTATATCGACCGCTAGGGAACCACTGATCAATTCGGTTTCGAGCGACTGAGGAACTCAGAGTGACTCAATCACCGCGTCGGCGATCAATTTCCGACCACCTCATGTGGTCTGTTTTCCCTGGCAGCCAGGTTATCTGGCT
>NZ_JAJSPA010000065.1:0-9179 GCF_021282295.1 Halomonas sp. G15
GTGGGTGGCGGCGTAGTCATCGATGGGGGGGGGCTCGTCGCGCTCGAGGCGCGCCTGGAGGTCGTCCCACACCGCCATGAACACCCGGTGCCACTCCCGCGGGTCGATCTCGGCGGGCAGCGGCGGGAAGCCGTCGACGTCCAGCGAGTTGCCCAGGTCGAGCTTATGGGCGAACTCGTGGATCAGCACGTTGAAACCCGAGAAGTCGCCGCTCTCCATCAGATCGGGGAAGGCCACCACCACCGGCCCCTGGTGGGAGGTCTCGCCGGCGCGCTCGTCGTCGTACTCGTGCATCACGCCGAATTCGTCCATCTCCTCCACCCGGCGCTGGAAGGCGTCCGGCAGCACCAGTACCTCGTGGACGTTGGCGAAGGCCTCATGATGCTCCTCCTCGGGCCAGCCCAGGGTCAGCAGGCAGGCCTGGGCGGCCAGGGCAAGCCTGGCGGGGAGGTCGAAGGGGGTGGCCTCGGCGAGCTCGGGGTGCAGGGTGACGCGCTTGGCGTGCAGGAAGCGCCAGGCACGTTGGCCCAGGCGTGCGGCCTCCTCCTCGGCCAGGGCGGTGAGCAGCGGCACGCGTCCGCGTGCCTCGGCCCAGGCGTCTTCGGGGAAGGGGTGGCGCGCCGCGAAGCGCGCCTCTCGCCAACGTTTCAGGCGCCCCAGCATCGGCTCAGCTCTCGTCGAGGTCGGCCCCGGACTTCCACGACCAGTCGCGCCAGCGCAGGTCGAAGAGGTCCTTGCGGCGATCCTTGAGGTTGGTCACCGAGCCTTCGTTGCGCACCATGGTCAGCCGCGTCAGGTCGAGGTCCGAGAACATGATCATCTCGGTGTTGGGGGTGGTCTCGGAGAGCACGGCGTCGTGGGGGAAGGCGAAGTCCGAGGGCGAGAAGACCGACGACTGGGCGTACTGGATCTCCATGTTCTCGATGGAGGGCACGTTGCCCACGCTGCCGCACAGCACCACGTAGCACTCGTTCTCGATGGCCCGGGCCTGGGCGCAGTGACGCACCCGCAGGTAGCCGTTCTTGGTATCGGTCCAGAAGGGCACGAAGAGGATGTCCATCTCCTGCTCGGCCAGCAGCCGCGGCAGCTCCGGGAACTCCACGTCGTAGCAGATCAGGATGCCGATGCGCCCGGCGTCGGTGTCGAACACCTGGAGGTCGTCGCCGCCCTCGATCACCCAGTCGCGGCGCTCCTGGGGGGTGATATGCAGCTTGGCCTGGCGCTCCAGGGTGCCGTCGCGGTGGCACAGGTAGGCGACGTTGTAGAGGCGGTCGTCCTCGCCCACCTCGATCATGGAGCCGGCGATGATGTTGATGTTGCAGGAGACCGCCATGCGCGAGAGCTCGGTCTTGAACTGCTCGGTGAAGCTGGCCAGGAAGCGGATGGCTGCCATCTGGTCCTGCTGGGCGGCGCGGTTCTGTAGCCCCATCAGCGGCGCATTGAACAGCTCCGGGAAGACCGCGAAGTCGCTCTTGTAGTCCGAGAGGGCGTCGACGAAGTACTCCACCTGCTGCAGCACCGCCTCCACCGAATCGAACTCACGCATCTGCCACTGCACGGCACCCACCCTTACCTGGGTCTTGCGGGTATCGAGCACCAGCTCGGCGGGCTCGTAGAGGAAGTTGTTCCATTCCAGCAGGGTGGCGTAGCCCTGGGAGCGTTCGTCCTCGGGGAGGTAGTCGCGCAGCAGGCGCTTGACCTGGAAGTCGTTGGCCAGCTGGAAGGAGAGGATGGGGTCGTGGATCTCCTTGCGCGCCACCCGGTCGATGTACTGGGTGGGGGAGAGCTCCTCGGCGTGCTGGTGGTACTGGGGGATGCGCCCGCCGGCGAGGATCGCGCGCAGGTTCAGCGAGCGACACAGCTCCTTGCGCGCGTCGTAGAGGCGCCGCCCCAGGCGGTAGCCGCGGTAGTCGGGGTGGATCAGCACGTCCAGCCCGTACATGGCATCACCCTCGGGGTCGTCGAGGATCACCTCGCGCTTGCCGATCAGATCGTCGTACTTGTGCGGGTTGGTGAACTCGTCGTAGTCGACCCGCACGGTCAGGGCGATGCCCACCAGGCGGCCGTCATCCTCGATGACCACCTGGCCGTCGGGGAAGGACTCGATCAGCTTCTCGATGGTGTGCCGCGACCAGGCGCCGCCGATGTCGTGGTAGACGGCGTCCATCAGCGACTCGAGCTGGGGGTAGTCATCCAGCGTCAGGTTGCGAAGCGTGAGGTGCAGGTCGTCGAGGGACATGGTGCATCCTTCAGATCAGGTGGGGCAGAGGGCAGAGTCTAGCATGAGCGATCGGTGCCGCCCTGTGCCGCGATGGGCGGGCGGCGCAGTGGCCGGGTCAGGGTCTGGGCCATGATTACGCCGGCGAGTATCAGCGCCCCGCCCAGGAAGTGGAACAGGGCGATGCGCTCGCCCAGGGTGAGCATGGCGATGATGGCGCTGAACAGCGGCATCAGGTTGATGAAGATGCTCGCCTGGCTGGCGCCGATGCGGCGGATCGCCAGCATCCACAGAAAGGTGGTGACGATGGAGGCGGGAATGCCGGCGTAGAGGATCAGGCCGACGTTGCTCGAATCGACCGGGGTCATGGGACCCAGCAGGTAGGGTGGCAGCAGGAAAAGCACGGCGAAGATCACCTGGCCGAAGAGCAGCACCCAGGGCGGCAGGTCGATGGGCCAGCGCTTGAGCATTACCCCGTAGAGGGCGTAGCAGGTGGCGGCCACCAGCATCAGGGCGTCGCCCTTTGCCACCGTCAACTCCAGCAGCGAGAGCGGGTTGCCGCGCCCCAGCAGGATGGCCACGCCGACCAGTGCCAGGACACCGCCGGCCACACCGCCGAGACTCGGCGGCTCGCGCAGGATCAGGGCGCTGAGCAGCACGGTAAGCAGCGGCACCATGGCGGCCAGGATACCCATATTGGTGGCGCTGGTGGTCTCGGCGGCCATATAGGCAAGCCCCTGCCATAGTCCCATGCCGAGCAGTCCCAGCACGGCGAGCTTCGGCCACTCGCGGCGGATCGTCGCGCGGTGCTGCCAGGCCGCCGGCGCCACCAGGGGGGTAAGCACGACGAGGGCCAGCACCCAGCGCAGGAAGGCGATGCTGCTGGGCGCGATGGCACCGACGGTCAGCTGGTTGATGGTCATGTTGCCGGACCAGATCAGCACGGCGCCGAGTGGGGGCAGGAAATAGAGCAGTGGCATGCGGACCTCCGTACATGAAGCGGCCCCGCGTATCGGGGCCGTGGTTCCCGGTGTCTCAAGGGCGGAGGGTCACCCCTGTTCTCTCGGGACGTCAGGGCAGCTGACTGTCCTTGCTGTCGCGGCGATTGTAGCCCGTGTGATCCGCGGAACGTCACGCTCGGCCGGTGTGTTTATCTGGTTTCCTTCTCGACATGAATGCACGCCACCTTGACATGGGCGTTCACCGCCTCGAGCGGTGGATCCCCCAGGCTGCACTCCGAGGTGGCCTTGAAGCAGCGTGGGGCGAAGGGGCAGCCGGGAGGCGGGGCCAGCGGCGACGGCGGCTCGCCCTGGAGGCGCACCCGGTCCTTGCGTCGGTTGGGATCGGCGACGGGGGTGGCGGAGAATAGTGCCTGGGTATAGGGGTGGCGCGGCCGGGTGAAGACCTCCGAGGCGGGGCCGGTCTCCACCGGCTGCCCGAAGTACATCACGATGACATCGTCGGCGATGCGCTTGACCACCGAGAGATCGTGGGAGATGAACACGTAGGCGAGGTCGAACTCATCCTGCAGGTCGGCCAGCAGGTTGAGGATCTGGGCCTGAATCGACAGGTCCAGCGCCGAGACCGGCTCGTCGAGCACCAGCACCTTGGGATTGAGCATCAGCGACCGGGCGATGGCGATGCGCTGGCGCTGCCCGCCAGAGAACATGTGCGGGTAGCGGTCGGCATGCTCGGGGCGCAGGCCGACCCGGTCGATCATCTCCAGGGCCGCCTGACGGCGCTGAGTGGCACTCATCTCGCGGCGATTTAGCCTGAGCGGTTCCTCGAGCATGGTCGCCACGGTCTTGCGTGGGTTCAGCGAGCCGTAGGGGTTCTGGAAGATGATCTGCACGTCGCGACGCAGGTCGGCGGGCGGCGGCTCGCCCTCCTTCAGTTCGACCCGGTGGCCATTGATGGTCAGCTCGCCACTGGTTGGCGGCTCGATCATCGTCAGCACCCGCGCCAGCGTCGACTTGCCACAGCCCGACTCGCCGACCACGGCCAGGGTCTGGCCGGGATAGAGGTCGAAGCTGGCCTCGTTGAGCGCCTTGACCACCGCAGGAGCCGTAAAGGGGCCCGATTTGATCCGATAGTGACGGGTCAGGTTGACGGCATGTATGACGGCCTCGCCGGTCATGTCGGTCTCCTCACGATAGGTCTCCTAGAGAGGATAGTGGCATAGCGTCCGGGCCGGGTCGTCGGCCGCCGCCCTGGGCTCCACCCTGCGACAGTGCTCGGTGGCGTAGCGACAGCGCGGGTTGAACAGGCAGCCGGTGGGGCGGTTGTGCTGGCCCGGCACCATCCCGGGAATCGTCGGCAGACGCTGCTGATCGCCGGCGCGCTCGGGGAGTGCCGAGAGCAGCGCCTCGGTATAGGGGTGGCGAGGGTGCGCGAACAGCGCCTTGACGTCCTGGCGCTCTACCTGGCGTCCGGCGTACTGGACGATCACTCGCTGGGCCGTTTCGGCGACCACCCCCATATCGTGAGTGATCAGGATCAACGCCATGTCATTGTCTCGCTGGAGCTCCAGCAGCAGCTCGAGGATCTGTGCCTGGATGGTGACATCCAGCGCGGTGGTGGGCTCGTCGGCGATCAACAGGCGGGGATTGCAGGAAATGGCCATGGCAATCATCACCCGCTGGCTCATGCCGCCGGAAAGCTGGTGCGGATAGGCACCGATGCGTTTCTCGGGGTCGGGAATACCGACCTGGGCGAGCAACTCCAGCGTGCGCTCCCTGCGTTGCTTGCGCGAGCCGCCACGATGCTGCTTGAGCATTTCATCGATCTGGGTGCCGACGGTGAAGCAGGGATTGAGGCTGCTCATCGGCTCCTGGAAGATCATCGAGATCTCGCCGCCGATGATCTTGCGTCGTTGGCGCGAGCTGAGCCGGCGCAGGTCCTGGCCGTCGAAGGCCATCCTGGTGGCGCTGACCTCGGCGGTCCAGGGCAGCAGGCCCATGGTCGCCAGCATCGACACCGACTTGCCCGAGCCGGACTCGCCGACGATCGCCAGTACGTCGCCCTTGTCGACGGACAGGCTGGCGTCCTCGACGGCGGGGAACAGGCCGGTGGAGGTGCTAAAGCGCACGTCCAGCCCTTCGATTTCCAGTAATGCCATAGGATGTTCCGTCCGTGATGTGCCCGCGACGGGCGCCCCTTACGAGCGTTTCAGCTTGGGGTCCAGCGCGTCGCGCAGGCCGTCGCCCATCAGATTGATCATCAGCACCGTCAGCAGGATCACCAGGCCCGGGAAGGTGACCGCCCAGTAGGCGCTGCCCATGAACTCGCGAGCGTTGGCCAGCATTGCCCCCCACTCGGGTGTCGGGGGCTGCACGCCCATGCCTAGGAAGCCCAGCGCGGCGATATCCAGGATGGCGGTGGAGAACGACAGCGTCGCCTGCACGATCAGTGGCGCCATGCAGTTGGGCAGCAGGGTGTTGAACATCAGCCGCCCATGGCCGGCACCGGCCAGGCGGCTGGCGATCACGTACTCCCGGTCCTTCTCGCCGATCACCGCCGCGCGGGTCAGGCGCACGAAATACGGCAGCTGTACGAGAGCGATGGCGATCATCGCACTGGTCAGGCCGGGGCTCAGCACGGCGACCAGCCCCAGCGCCAGCAGCAGACTGGGGAAGGCCAGCACCACGTCCATCAACCGCGTGATCACGGTTTCGAGCCAGCCGCGAAAATAGCCCGCCAGGAGGCCGAGGAAGATGCCCACCGCCATCGACAGCACCACCACCATGGCGCTGATCGACAGCGAATAGCGAGCCCCGTGGATAAGCCGAGAGAGCACGTCACGGCCCACAGCATCGGTGCCCAGGACATAGCGCCAGCTGCCCTCGGCATGCCAGACAGGCGGCACCAGGAAGGCATCGCGATTCTGCAGGGCAGGATCGTGAGGGGCGACCCAGGGCGCGAACAGGGCGACAACGAGAATGAAGACGATAAACAGCAGGCCTACCAGGGCACCGCGGCTCGCGCTGAACGAGCCCCAGAATTCGGCCAGCTGGTAGCGCAGGGTACCGGGGGCGGCCGAAGGGGAAAGGGTGGTCATGGTCGGCTCCCTAGTGACGAATACGGGGGTTGATGACGCCGTAGGCGACATCGACCAGCAGGTTGACGAGCATCACGATGAAGGCGATCAGTACCAGGCCACCCTGGACGGCGGGGTAATCGCGACGCGAGATGGCATCGATCATCCACTTGCCGATCCCCGGCCAGGAGAAGATGGTCTCGGTGAGGATCGCGCCGGCCAGCAGCACCCCGACCTGCAGGCCGATCACCGTGACCACGGTGATCAGGGCGTTGCGCAGGGTATGCACCATGATCACGCGGAAGTTGGAGAGGCCCTTGGCGCGGGCGGTGCGCACATAGTCCTCGCCCAGCACCTCTAGCATCGAGGAGCGTGTCTGGCGGGCGATCACCGCCATGGGAATGGTCCCCAGCACGATGCCGGGCAGGATCAGGTAGTGCAGTGCCGAGCGGAAGGCCTCCCAGTTGCCGGCGAGCAGGGTGTCGATGGTCAGCAGTCCGGTGACTGGCTCGATAAAATGAAGGTAGGATATTCGCCCTGAGACCGGAGTCCAGCCAAGGGTGCTGGAAAACAGCATGATCAGCAGCAGGCCCCACCAGAAGATCGGCATGGAGTAGCCGGTGAGGCTGACGCCCATCACGCTATGATCGATGAAGGTGCCGCGCCGCGTGGCGGCCAGGACGCCGGCGGGCAGGCCGACGATGACGGCGAGCAGCAGGGCAAACAGTGACAGCTCCACGGTTGCCGGGAAGCGGCTCATGAATTCGTCCATCACCGGCGCGTGGGTGACCAGTGAGGTGCCGAGATCGCCCTGCAGCAGATTGCCGATGAAGTCGAGATACTGGGCAATCAGGGAGCGGTCGAAGCCGAGTTGGGCCTCGAGCTCGGCGTAACGCTCCGCCGAGATGCCGCGCTCGCCCGCCATCAGCAGGATGGGATCGCCGGGCAGCAGGCGAATGAACGAGAACGCGACGATCGTGACGCCGATAAAGGTCGGAATCAGCTGCGCGATCTTGATGAGAATGAATTTTAGCATCGTGTTGCGTCAGCCATGTCGAACGGCGATGGGGCGACCATGATGGCCGCCCCGAGCAGTGGAGAGCCTTGTTACTTGAGGTCGACGCCTTCGAAGCTGTGTCCGCCGAGGGGATCGATGGTGTAACCGGTGACCTCCTTGCGCAGCGGCATGAACACCACCGAGTGAGCCAGGGTATTCCAGGGCGCCTGCTCCTTGAAGATAGCCTGGGCCTGCTCATAGCGCTCGACACGTTCGGCCTGATCACTCAGCGTCTTGGCTTCCATAACCAGCTCGTCGAACGGCTCGTGGCACCACTGGGCGCGGTTGGCACCGCCGACCCCATCGCAGCCGAGCAGCACGGCGAGGAAATTGTCGGGGTCGCCGTTGTCGCCAGTCCAGCCGAGGATAACCGCGCCCTCGCGATCGACGCTCGAGGCACGCTTCAGGTATTCGCCCCACTCGTAGGTGACGATCTCGGCATCGACACCGATCTGTGACAGGTCCGCCTGCATCAGCTCGGCGGTGCGCCTCGCGTTGGGCATGTAGGGGCGCTGAACCGGCATTGCCCAGATGTTCATCTCCAGGTCCTCGACGCCGGCGTCCTCAAGCATCTGCTCGGCCTTTTGCGGATCGTACGGATCGTCCTCGATGGCCTCGTTGTAGCCCCACATGGTCGGCGGGATGGGGTTCTTGGCGACCTCGCCGGCGCCCTGGAAGACCGCCTCGATGATCGCCTCCTTGTTGATGGCCATGTTCAGAGCCTTGCGGACCTGCGGGTCATCGAAGGGTTCCTGCCGAGTGTTGTAGGCGAGATAGGCGACGTTCAGCCCGGGCTCCTCGAGCACCTGGAGGCTGTCGTCCTGCTTCATCTCGTCGATGTCGGATGGGTTGGGGTAGGGCATGACATGGCACTCCCCCGCCTGCAGCTTCTGGTAGCGCACCTGGGCATCCGGGGTGATGGCGAAGACCAGATTGTCCAGTGGCTGCTGGTTGCGGAAGTAATCCGGGTTGGCGGCATAGCGGATGACCGCGTCTTCCTGATAGCCCACCAGCTGGAAGGGGCCCGTGCCGATGGGCTGGCGGTTGGCTCGCTCGGGAGTCCCCGCCTCGAGCAGCTGGTCGCCGTACTCCTTGGAGTGGATGGAGGCGAAGTCCATCGCCAGGTTAGCCAGGAAGGGGGCCTCGGGGCGCGTCAGCACGAACCTCACCGTGTGGTCGTCGACCTTGACGATCTCGTCGATCAGCTCGCCCATCGACATGGCGTTGAAGTATTCGTAGTTGCCGCTGTTGTGCTGGTAGAAGGCATTGTCCTCCTCCATCTGACGCCTGAAGGAGTAGAGGACGTCGTCGGCATTGAGCGGGCGGCTGGGAGTGAAGTAGTCGGTGGTGTGGAACTCGATGTCGTCGCGCAGATGGAAGGTCACCTCCATGCCGTCGTCGGACACCTCCCAGCTCTCGGCGATGGCCGGGCGAAGCTCGGTAGTGCCGGTCTTGAACTCGATCAGGCGGTTGTAGATCGTCTTGCTCGCCGCATCGAAGGTGGTGCCGGTGGTATAGAGCGAGGGGTCGAAGCCTTCCGGGGAACCTTCCGAACAGAACACCAGGGTCTTGGCCATGACCGGGGTCGCTCCGAGCATCATGGTCGCGACGCTGGCTGCCAGCAGTGTTTTTTTCATTGTTGCTCTCCTGCGGATGGGTGTGTTCGCCGTGACGCCACAAGACGTCACGGCGTTATCATCCCAGTATGCTGGGCCAGCGAGCGTTTAATCAATTGCCTCTTTAGGGAACCACTGATCAATTCGGTTTCGAGCGACTGAGGAACTCAGAGTGACTCAATCACCGCGTCGGCGATCAATTTCCGACCACCTCATGTGGTCTGTTTTCCCTGGCAGCCAGGTTATCTGGCT
>NZ_JAJSPA010000066.1:0-9110 GCF_021282295.1 Halomonas sp. G15
GAAGTTCTTTATAGCAGAATATGTGTAAATGAGTGAGTGAGTGAAATAAAGCCCTGCTTTTTCAGGGCTTTATTTCCCCCGAATTTTCTACACACTATGTAATCGTGTGTGTAAGAAGCCTCGGTTCTCTCCGGATGCTCAGGAGGGGGTACTCATGCTTCAACTGATAACCCTCTACACATACCACCGTGCATCCGCGCCCTTTGAGGGGGTGATCCTGCCTCGTGGGTATCAGTTCGTAGCTCGCAACGTGTGAACCTGTCGACCCTGTAAGCTGTAAGCCACCAAGAGGTTCACCCCTCCTGCCCCTTATTGTATAGTTATCAAAATATAAGCATGAGAAAGTCAGAGTCCTGATAAGCGCCATAATCTTGATTTCACGTCTATTCAAGGCATTCTGAGCTCCAGTACATCAGCTGATAGGAGAACGTCATGGCGCGTATGAGCAGAACAGACGCACTGATTGAGCAGGCACGTCTAGCCCAAGGGATGACTGAGGAGGAGGCAGGGCGCGATCGAGAATTCACGGAATGGGCTAGATCGCTGCGCTCGACGATCACGACGACCGCTTTCGTGTACGGTAGCGGGGGCTTGATTATCGGAGCAAATCTACCATGGTTGTTTGGCAACTAGCTGATTGCTCATTGTTTGTTTTATGAATGACACGAGAAGGTTTAATTTATTCTTGCAAATTATTTAATCCTCAATGCCTTAAGGTAACTAAGTGAAGGTGATCCATTTTTCTTATTTTTTTAAGGATGAAAAGAAGTGAATCGAAAATCAAAATCCACGCAAAGGATAGCTATGAAAATTAAAACAAAATATAGAGGTTTGCTTTTATTGCCATTAATTTTCACTGTCGGATTTTTTTCTCAGAGCCCATCTTATGCCAGAGATGATTGCAGTGAAAAAAATTCAGAGGTTTGTGATCAAGCACAAAGAATAGCTTCTAGTTCGGCCCCTCACTTTCCGATGAGGATAAACCAAAACACTGTCATACAAACAGTATATGCATCCGGGAGTGCCGTGTATTTAAATGCAAGATTTGATTATAACGAAAGTGAAATGAGAAATGCTTTAGAAGTGGCTGGAAAAAGTGAAGAAGAGACTATTTCTGCAATATCGAGGGTTGCGAAATCCAGCATTTGCAACCCATCATCTGAAACCTATAGGTTCGTAGCCTCAGGCGGGACAATAATATATTCATATTTCTTTATTGACGGAAATAAATACTCCGACATAGAGGTGAATAGCTGCTAAAAATCACGGATATCGAGTCCTTAATTAACCATGCAAAACGGTCATTTTCTTTGCGCTCGTCGACCGCCCCTCCAGGCCTTTGGAGGAGCGGCTATGTGTAAAGAAACCCGCAAACATTTGTACGTACAGAAATAGTACGTTTTTTCTACGCACAATGCCTCCTTATGGGACCCGCTTGTTGAGTCGGCACATCCCCCTCCGGGTCGGAGCCTATCAGCACTTATCAAGTTGTCAAAATAGGGCTTTGCTTCGTGTGGTACGACTCCCTCAAAAGCCTAGGCAGTGAAACATGCCGTCGAGCGGCAGAAGCCTGGGCGAGGATGCTTGCGGTCGCCGCCTCCCGGTTCCCGATCAGCACGACCTGGTCTACTGCGCGGGTGATCGCGGTGTAAATCAAGGCCTGATCGAGCAGGCGTGACCGGCGAATCGGCACGATGACACGCGAGAATTGCGACCCCTGCGACTTGTGAACGGTAATGGCATAGGCGTGGCTGAGCGATTCAAGCTGCGTGGTCTTCAGGGCGTGCTCAACGCCCTCGAAATCGACCTTGCAGCAATCGCTACCCTCACCCTCGACAGGCAGCGCCTCAGTAATCCGGCCCAATGAGCCGTTGCGCAGCCCGAGCGTGTAGTCGTTCTTGGTGAAGATAACCAGATCACCGACCTTGAGCGGCACGTACTCCAGTGTCCTGGCTGGCACCACGCCAAATTGCGGGTCAACACAGTACACGGGAGGGGCCTCGTGCCGATAGCGCTCGTGCAGGCGCTGATTCAAGTGCTTCACGCCGCCCTGATTGCTGCGGGTCATCGAGAGGATCTGTACGTGATAGTCTTCACCACTGCCTCCAAGCTCCGCGTAGAGCCACACCACGGCCTCATCGAGGGCTTGATCCGGGCAGTCGATGAACGACACGCCATTGCCACGACCCTGGTAGGAGGCGTAATCGGGTATCGTATGACGGCGGACAGCAACGGCAACCGGCAGAATCCCGCTGGCATCCGACTGCCGCTTGACCACTTTCAGCTCCGTCTGAGCAACTGCCGGGTGGGCGGCAAGAGCATGCAGTACGAGGCCGGGGCCTATAGGTGGGAGCTGGCTGGGGTCGCCGACCAGGATCAGTCTCGTGCTGGGCGGGATGTGGCGAAGGAGCCGATAGAAGAGAATGGCATCCACCATCGACATCTCATCAATGACGACCACTGCATCACTGCCAAGCGGCACGGCGGAAACCTGCGCGAAAAAGGCGGCGATCGTGCAACTCTCACGCCCAGTGGCCTCCTGCATCCGCTGTGCGGCACGTCCGGCTAGAGCGAGCTGATAGATGGCAATGCCGGGCTGGACGGCCTCTAGCGCGGCGTACAGGGCCTTGAGCACTGTGGTCTTGCCGGTGCCTGCGCCGCCCAGGATTAGGCTGAGACAGGCGCTCCCGCTGCACAGTATGGCCTGGCGCTGCTCGGGTGAGAGCGCGAAGCCCTGCGTGCGCTCATAATCGTGGATGGCCGCCTTTATCGCGCCGTGATCGACCTCGCCCACCGCAAAGATCGATGTTTGTTGAGCCACTTCCCCAGCTGCCATACCCGAGAGGCGCCGGGCGATCTCAAGCTCGATCAGATAGGTGCCGGTAGGCTGGTAGAGATCACCCACTCGGCGGTACTGACTGCTACCGTCGGTGGCCAGCGCCTGTCCAACTAGATCATGGGCACCGAGCAGTGTCTTGAGTCGGCGCTTGACCTGCTTTTCTGGCAGGCAGGTGTGGCCGTCCTTGAGCCCCCGGTAGAGAGTCTCCTCAACCGCTGCTTCAAGGCGCCTCGGGTCTTCTTCGGTCACGCCAAACCGGTCCTTCGCCAGGACATCCACAGCCTTCCAACGCGCTTCGAAGCTAATCAGCGCGTAGGGGTTGGCCTCAATCTTCTCTCGCGCCATACCGGCATAACAGGCGACAACCTTCTGGCCGATCCGCCTTGGCATGCCAATCTGGTCGAGCCAGACAAGCGTCTGCGCGACTTGAAATTTCTCAAAGGCGTGGCATAACAGATCAGCGGCTTCGAAGCTAATAACAGCGCTCAGGGCATTCATGTCCCTCTGCTCAATGAGCGTCACCAGTTCAGGGCCGAAGCGGTCGTAGAGCCGCTGCGCCTTGACTTGGCCCACGCCCGGGATGTCATTACACCCTGCAATCCAGGCGATCGTGTTTTTGCCAGATGGCCTCAGTAGTTCGGCTTGCGTTGCCTCGATCTGTTGCTCCTGCTTGTAATCGACGAGTACACCGCGCAGCGCCCAGCGCTGTCCTTTGCAGGGAAAGGCCGAATCGGGTACCAGTGTCCAGCTACAGCGCGCAACATAACGCTGACCTTTGGTATCGACACCGGCCATTATGACCCCGCCGCGTGCCCCCCGACTCAGGATGGACGTGATAGTCAGCTTCACAGCGAGATCCGTCATGGCCGCACCATGCGGCCCGTCTGGGCGAGGTGATCATCGATCATTTGATAACGCTTGAGCTGCTCGCGCAGCTCCAGAACCTCGGCGCGCAGGGCCGCATTCTGCTCTTCGAGTGCTTTGACGCGCTGCTCGCTGCGGTTATTGAGCGTGACGGTGCGTCTCTCCACCGACGCTGTGCCCGCCTCAACTTGCGTCTGCGGCGACGTCTCCCCCTTTGCAGGGGGCAGTGTTCCGCGCGCCCTCAGGCACGTTTCCAGAGCTTCCAGGGCGGCCTTGACTGCCGGGTTCTGTCTCAGCACGGACTTGGCAAAGCCGCACTCGGCGGCGACTTCGGTGCGGTTGAGTAGGCCCTGCCGGATGTAATCGGCCCAGTCACTGGCGGCCTCACGCTCTGCCGACCATGACTCAAACCGTTTGAGGTTCTCTGCGGCGAGTTGTTGTCCATTAGCCATCCCCGTGCCCTCCGCTGCGCAGCAGCCTGTCTCTGCTTCGAAGATGGATGCTCCCATTAGTCATCGGCTTCCACCTCCCTCACCAGCTTTTGTAGCCCCGTCATGAACCCACGGGGAAATACCTCTTCCCCAAGTTCGTCTTTCACTTGCCCGGCTTGCGTGACCATCCACCCCTGGCGCTCGATACATTCGTCGGAGGCGGCGAACCGCAGTGCCTTGATTTCGTTATCCGAGACAAGGCCCTTGAGCGAAGGGAGAAACTCGACGGAGGGTTCGGCGCTGGCTTCGAACTGCCTGACAGGTCGCTTATCGATCACGACCTCGGCCTGGTTCTTGAGGATGTTGAGTTGGGTGCGGTAGCGATTACGCTCGGCGATGATCTGGCCGAACAGCACCCGCAGGGCGGGATCGGGAATGCGCTCAAGCAGTTGATTGTCCTGGGGCACTCGGCGGGAACGGCTCTGTCTGCTGAGGGGTTTCTTGGTGGTGGTCTTCGCCTTCGCCGCCCATGCCTCGACCAGGTCGCGGTAGTGCTTGTTGGCTGTCGCCCGGATTGACTCGTACCCCACACCGCCGTCTTGCGCCGAAAGTCGGCCAATGGTGGTGATCGAGAAGTCGCGTTCGCCGCGCTCGTCATACTCGCGCAAGGTTTCGTTGAGCTTGTCGAGCGACTGCTGCGTCTTTGCTGTCTTGCCTTCTTTGAGATCCTCAAGAATGACGTCGATATCGATCTCCATCAGATGACCTCCTCATCTTGGATCAGCCATTGCTTGATGCTCGGCAAAGCAAGCGGCGCGGTCTTGCTCATCTGCTCGATACCCGCCTCAAGAAGGCGGTCGTCCACCAAGTACTCCTGGGCCTCGATATAGTTCGCTGCGATCCGGTAGCCCTCCAGCTTGTCGCTCGGATGCGCGATCATGGCCATTTTGCGCACGAGGACGTTGGCGGCGATCAACTGCGCCCGCTCATCCATTTCCATCAACACCGGCTGATAGCCCTTCTGCATCATCATGCGGTTGATCTGCCGGCTTCGCTTTTCGATTACCGGGGTCTTGCGAAGGTCATCCTGTAGGTCGGGATAGAACTCCGCGTCCTCGCAGAGCAGCGACAGGTGCAGCAGCTCCGAGTCAGTCTCGATAAAGCGCATGCTCACCGCCAGATCCTCGCGAGAGCCCACGGCGACGAGCTTCTGACCCTCGTCGGCCTCGTCGCGCTGGTTCTCGATATCCATCAAGCGCTGGATCAGGTTGAAGCAGGCGATGTAGTCCTTGGCGTACTCATCGGCTTCCACCTTCTGCTTCTCATAGCGCCGCTCCAGCACCTGAAGTTCATCGTGCTTGGTGAACGGGGCGCCTTGCTCCTCCGCGAAGAACAACTCGTCCTTTAGCGCTTCCAGCTCGCCCTCGATCTCCACCGCCAGGCTCGCCGCCTGATGGGCCTTGTAGCTGATCTGGTTGAACTGGCTGTTTAGCGCGGGCAGGTAGCTGGCGTCGGTGATGAACCAGCGGCAGCGAATGCAGTTCTCCGGCCCGTGGGGTACTGGGGCATAAATTGAGGGGGCGGTTCCTCTAGTGGCAACCAGTTCACCACCATTCCAGCAGCCGCCAAGCGTGCTCAGCTCGTCCGAGCGGACGGTATTACCGCCGACCAGGCATAGCCCTGCCGCGCGGTGTTCCCAACCGATGGGGTTGCGGTTGGAGATGGCGGCCTTGACCGACTCCTCGCTGTTGCAGGCAGTGCGAGCCTGAATCTGGGACAGTTCCGCATCCTTGAGAAAGGTGCGGAGCGAGGCTTGCGCCTTGTCATCCAGCGCCGCATGCGCCTCCTCCATTTTCTCCGCCATGACGGAGGGAGTGATCTTGTTGTAGTAGATCGTCATCAGCAGGCGCGTGTGGCCCGCTAGGAGCTTGGAGACGACTGGCAGGGGCAGCGCCGTGTCCATTGTGTAGGCGGTGATCAGGGACACCCGGAGGCTGTGCAGTGGAAACAGGGTCTTCTTTTTACGCTCTTGAGGCGTGTCGTCCGGGTAGCCTTCCACCAGTTTGAGTGCGGTGCCGTCGCTAAGAGTATGCCCCGTCGCTGCGAGATTCTGTTCCAACTGAGTAAGTAGCCGATACCAAGAAAGTTGGATGGGGCCATCATAAATCGGCTTGGTGCGGTCTTCCGCACTTTTCGCGCTGGCGTCCCGAAACAGGAAACAAGACTCGCCCATGGCCTTTAGCGCGGCTGTGCTCTTGACGTGCCTGGTGTGTTTTGGTTCCAGTGTGCTCGCAAACACCGGGGTGGTGATCGGGTTGTACTTCTCCTGCCAGTTACGCAGCTTCTCCAGCCAGTACAGCAACTCCTCATGCTGCCAGGGGATCGTGTAGCCATGATCCACTTCGTCCTTGTTCTGATCAGCGGTCTTGTTGGTGGAGACGTAGAGCGCGGTGGCGTAGGTCTCCGTCATCGCATCGTAGGTGCGGCGGAAGACGCCCTTAGCGTAGGGGCGCTTCTTGCTGCCATAGCCGAAGGGGTGGGTATTCGCCACCCAGCGCCCGTCCTCATAGCGCCAAGTATCGGCCTCGCCGGAATCGAGAAACCGAACCTGATAGGTGCGCAGCGGCAGGTGGAGTTTGACGAACAGCGCCATGGCGGTCATCGGCGACCACATATGGTAGATGGTGATCTGCTTGCTGCCTCGCCGGATTTCCTTGGTGCGCCACACGCAGTCGGGGTCGTTGCGGTCGATGATGTCGGGGTCGACCTCGAACCACGCGTAGAGCACATTGTCATGGGCCCACGACCAATCGCGAAAATGGCGATTGGCCCAAGGGGCGCTACGGGTAGCATCTTCTTCGGACTCCGCTTGCCCGCTGCCGGGAGCGTAAGGGCAGAGGATCTGTCGTAGCTGCTGAATGTAACGGTAGGGCAGCGGGTTCCTGACGGTCTCCTGCGTCGAGGCCTGTCTCGCGATCCGCTCGAAAGGGTTCAAAACGATGGGTCGAGCGACACCATGGTCGTCCTCGGCGCTGTAATGCTGTGCAATGACGTAGTCGATGAAGGTGGATACGGAGTTCACGGAGTTCGCCTGCGAGTTCTGGCTGTGCATACCCACAGCCCGCATGGCCTCAACAAACTCCATGGATGACACTCTGTGTCCGGCGTGACCCTTGAAAAAGGCCGTGACATCCCTAGCGTAGGCCGCATGGCGAATCAGGTAGGTGACGAAGAAATGACGGAGAGTATTCAATTTTAGGTCGACACTAGCCTCCTGAGTTGCCATCCACTCCGCCGCATACTGTTGCCATTGCAGCCAGTCCTCGCCGTGCGAGCGCGTGAGCCAAGAGAGTGTAAGATCAGACGAGCGCCCGTTATTCTTCTTCTGTGCCATTGTCATACCCCTCCCAGACGTGGCCGCTTGCCGGTGTAAAACCCTTGCGGATCGATGTCCTCAAAACCGTGTTCAACCAGTGCCTTCCAGTCCGTCGTCATCACCTTGGCGTCGGGCCGCGCCAGTTGCGCGGAGGCCGCACTGAGCATGTTCGAAACATCCTGGTTGCCCGGCAGCGTATAGACCGTTTGCGACTCAAGGGATTTGTGGTGAAGGCATTTCTTGCGGATCAGTGGGTCGATGCCCGCCTGAGTCAGTCGCCGCCCGTAGTTGTGCCGGTGCCCGTGCGGATCGAGCCCCTCTGCCTTATTCGGCTCCAGGCCGATGCGGCGCAGCCCGGCGGCATAGTTGTGGTTGAAGGCGTTGATCGTGTAAGGATTGCCAAACGCCTTGCTGTCGAAGCTGACGAAAGCGTAAGGGTGGAGGGCGTCCACTGTTGCGCGGTATTTCAGGTAGGTATTCCATAGAGTCATGAAAACTCTGGAAAAATCGACTGGGAACCACTGCGAAATCAAGTAGCCTTCCTTGTCATCGACAAGCTTGGTCTTCCAGCCCAGGTACTGCGTCCCCTTCATCTCGCAGCGCGGTATGCGACCGTACTTCTCTTTCAGATACACCTTGCGAGTGCGCTCGCCTTTGCGGCTTTTCCAGCCATCGGGAGCGACACCTTCGCGCTCGCTGTAGATGCGTACAAGCGCTTGGCTTGGGTCGGCGGGATTTTCAAAGACATCAGTGACCCACAGCAGCATCGCCTCGCTGACCCTAAGCCCCGCGCCGTGCATCAAAAGGAGGATCAGCTTGTCCCGCAGAGCGACTCGGGGATCTTTGGCACCGCCGATGCCTTGGGTAAAGAAGGCTTCAAACCTGGCATTCGGAAAGGAGATCGCGTCATCCTCTGTCCTCGCCAGCGGGGTACGACCCTTGATACTCCGCGCACGCTTGACGGTGGTGCTGATGGACTTGTCTTTGATATGGCCCAGGAAATCGTTCTGATTCCGTCGAAACCATGCCGCGTAGTTGAGGCGCTCTTCGTGCGGTGTGGCTTTGCGCAACGGATTCAGCGGCTTGGTGCCTTGCTTATCAGCAAGCCAATCCGTGAAGCCCGTGAGGGCGATGATGCGCTCTCTCACTGTCGCATCAGAGGCGGGCACCCAGTACAGACCGGAAGGGTCTAGGCCCGATTCAGAAGCTGTCCCACTGTATAGGCGCCTGACGAACGCCTGGAACAGCTTCTCGGGGTCTGTGAACGCATCATCATTTGCTTCCATGTAGTCTAGGAGCATCGCCACCGCTCGGACGACTTTCTCAAGCGTAGACTTGGAGCGCCCATTGGCTTGCAGGTGCAGGAGGTAGTCGGTCAGAGGCGCAAGCTCCCCCTCCTCTGTCATCAGCAGAGGGATCTCGCTTGCGCCCCCCGTGTTGTCCTCCACGATCTTTGCGACGACGCTG
The DNA here is from genome assembly GCF_021282295.1 of Halomonas sp. G15. Taxonomy (NCBI): domain Bacteria; kingdom Pseudomonadati; phylum Pseudomonadota; class Gammaproteobacteria; order Oceanospirillales; family Halomonadaceae; genus Halomonas; species Halomonas sp. G15. The sequence continues at coordinate 8,978 of NZ_JAJSPA010000066.1, forward strand.
ACGGCAGTCATGCCCACCTCTACATAAAATACACTAATTACACTATACACCTCACAGAGGTAGTATCAAGAAAAAGCCGCCTGGAGGCGGCTTCTTATCAAAAATTACACACTTTCATGTGCTATATGTAACT
>NZ_JAJSPA010000067.1:0-8946 GCF_021282295.1 Halomonas sp. G15
CCGCGAGCGAGAATCGTGCACCGAGCGTCCTTCGTGTGAACCTGACGGTTGAGGAGCCGAGTGCGTCAATCGCGCACGCTCGGATCTGTGGGGGGCCGGAACGAGCAATCGTCCGGTCTACCCGACCTATAACTCTTTGTGCGCGTACCGCGATGCTCTGCTCGTTGCTTCGATGCTCAGAAAAGCATGGGGGTTACGCCACCTTGCGAGGTCCAGGTGTCAAGCGACACCAGAAACAGGCAATACCAGCTTCCTATATGAGACACAATGCACCCCAGGTGGAGGCGATGCGAATCGAGGGGGCTCCAATGTATCTTTCCAGCGCCTGATCCATCGCTTGGCCAAGGGTCCGAGGTGTAGATTTTGACATGCCTGGACTTAACAGCCTGTGCCCACTAAACTGATCTATGTGTATATGAGGCGGTGTTAATCGGGCATTGGTGAATTAACATCTAGGCCTTTGAAGTTTGTAAGCCACTGATCTTCAAGTTGTTTTTTGAGCACTCCGCCACGAGCGGCGCGTTTTCCACGTTTTCATGATTGGTCTCCGAAGCCGAGGGTCGCAGGTTCGAATCCTGCCGGGCGCGCCACGAATTTCGAGGGCCCACAGTATCGCTGTGGGCCCTTCGCTTTTTTTTGCCTGCTGTCCGTCTTCCCCCGCCTGTACCTGATTTGAGCCTGGAAAGGCATCGTGCGACTATGCTTTCGCCGATTTTCGAACGCTGTTTGTGACTCCCCTTCTGGATCGGGTGGCCATTGTCTGGCCAGGCCTGGTCGTCCATAACAACAGTCACAGGACGTCCATGATCCGCCCGCTGCTTGCTCGATTGCGCTCCCTGCTGCTGCCGGCTACCGGTCGGCAGGATCAGTTCTTTACCCTCTCGACCGACCTGTTCTGCCGCGTCAGCCTTGAGCCCGCCTCATTCATCAGGGCGCCGAATGAGGGTGTTGAGCCAAGGGGTTGCCGGTATCGACCCACTTCAACGTCGTGCGGCCGCTGGGTAGCCGGCTGACCTATACCCGATTCGTCTTTTGGCCGGCATTTTTATAGCTTTTAGGAATCAATTTCTATCGCCGGCACAGCCGTGGCCGTCGACCTCCACTGTGGTCGCCTTGCCTGCTGCATGGAACGTGGTGACGCCGTAGATCAGACCAGAGCCGTCAGCCGAGGCAGTCCCTTCAGCAAGGTGGGCCACCATTTGTCGGCGGCATCGCCGAGGTGCACGGTGATGCGCCGGGCGTGTACCGTCAGCGTGGCCGCGACCTTGAGCACCTGTTCGCGCATCCGCATCAGGCTCCAACCCTGCAGCGTCCGGCTCTCCAGCAGGCGCCTCAGCCCATGCAGAACCTGGTAGGCGTAGAGGCTCAGCAGCAGGCTCACCTCGTTGCGGGCCATCACGTCCTGGGCGGTGGAGGCGCCGCGATCGGTCGACGAGAGATGCACATCCAACGCCGACTTCACCTCGCCCATGTGCGCTTCGGCGCTGCCGCGCTTGCGGTAGAGCGCCAGGACCTTCTTCGGCGGCCAGTCGAACTTGCCGAGGTTGGTGACCAGGAAGAAGGCATGCAGCAGCAGATCATCGGGACGTTCCTGCACCACCAGCACCACGCGTCGCGGCGACGGCCAGGAGCCCGCCTGGTACGTCAGGTCATAGCACCACTCCCGAGGCTGCTCGGGTGGGCGGCCTTGCGGCCGCTTCAGGTACGGCGCCGCCAGCTTCTGAAGCCCCGAGTGACTGCGCAGTCGGCCCAGATACTCGATGCCGCGATCTTCCAGGGCTTCCAGCGTGTCGTTGTCGGTGAAGCCCGCATCGATGCGCACCCGAACTCTGGCCCCGAAGCTCTCGTTGAGTCGGCGTACCAGGTGTGGAATCCAGGTATCGGCATTCTCGGCCGGACCGGCGTTGCCCTCGCGCAGCAGCCCACCCACCATGTCGCCGGTCTCGGCCAGTGAGGCAATCAGCGGCGAGTAGATCCGTGCACCGTAAAGCCCATGAAACGCCGAGCCGCCCTGGTGACCATGGACCTCGATCGGCAGGCCGTCGATGTCCAGCGTCAGCTGCTCGGGGCGTTCGCCATTCTTCAGCGAGGTCAGACGCCAGACCACCAGTCGCAGCAGGCCCTCGTGCACGGCATCGATGTTGTCGTTGCGCCCGAGGCAGGTCAGCAGCCGCGACAGCGTGGCTTGAGACGGTCGATCTTGCGCCAATGGCGTCGTCCCGCGAGCATCGCTGCAGGCCAGCTGCCAGAGCGGGTCACGACGCAACGTGTCGGTATCGCTGAGGTCGATCCATCCCATCGCACGCTGCAACACCAGGGTGCGCAGCTGACTGGCCAGCGAGTGGCGGATACGCAGCGGGTCGCGCGGATCGACCAGGTTGTCCTCCAGCGCCTCGATCACGCCGCTGTTATCGAGGGCTTCACGCAGCAGCAGAGCGCCGCTGTCGCTGGTGGTGCGATGGCCGTCGAGCTCAACGCGAATGGACCCGTTGCAGGACGGAATCCAGGGAGATACGCTTTCACCCATAGCGGATGGTCCTCTGGAATCAGGTTCTTGGCGGAACGCACTGATTTCTCTAGAGAATACCATCCGCTACCTTCGTTTTCAGGCTGCCCTCATGAATAAGGCGGGTTGAGGGCCGATTCCTGCAGGTCAACCCCGCCTTTCAGCACCAGCTTGGCTATGACGAGGTCGAGCTCCTCCATCACCCCTACACCCGCCTGGTGGACCAGCAGGACCATGCTCGCATCGCCGAGGCGATAGAGCGGCTGGCGTCCGGTGGCGCCGTCAGGGGGCTCGAGGCAAGGGTCCACGACCACGAGGGTCGCGTGCACTGGGTGGAGATCAATGCCGCCATCGGTGAGGAGCGAGTGATCTACGTGGTGGCTCGGGATATCTCGGCTCGCCGCCAGAGCGAGACGGCCATGAGCCGGCATGAGCACTTCTCGACGATCGTGGGAGAGACGGCCCTGATCGGTGCCTGGTATGTGGAGCTTCCCGGCGGCTCACCGATCTGGTCCGACGAGGTCTGTGCCATCCATGACGAGCCCGCCGGCTTCCAGCCTACGGTGGATCAGGCCATCGCCTACTACGCTCCGCATGACCGCCAGCGGCTGAGCGAGCGCTTCGCGGCGTGCTGTCGCGATGGCACCGCCTTCGACGAGGAGTTCGAGGTGGTCACCGCGCGCGGGCGCCACATCTGGGTGCGGGTGATCGGCCAGGCGGTCCACGACGAGGCGGGGTGCATCCTGAGGGCGCAGGGCTCGACCCAGGACATCACCGAGCAGCGCCGGCTGCGCGCCGAGGTCTCGCGGCTGGCCGAGCGTCTCACCACCACCCTGGAGAGCATCACCGACGGCTTCTTCACCCTGGATGCCGACTGGTGCTTCACCTACGTCAACCGCGAGGCCGAGCGGCTGCTGCAGAGTGCTCCCGGCTCGCTGCTGGGCTGCAATATCTGGGAGGCCTTCCCGGAAGCCTGGGGCTCTCGTTTCGATATCGAATACCGTCGTGCGATCGATACGGGAGTCGCCGCTCACTTCGAGGCCTGCAACCCCCGCCTTGACCTGTGGGTCGAGGTACACGCCTATCCTTCCGATGAGGGGCTGGCGGTCTACTTCCGTGACATCAATCAGCGCAAGGAGTCGGAGCGCCAGCTGCGTATCCTCGAGAGCAGCGTGGCCTCGAGCATCAACGGCGTGGTGATCTGCGATGCGCGCAAGCCCGACCTGCCCATCGTCTACGTCAACCCGGCCTTCGAGCGGATCACCGGCTATGCCAGGGAGGAGGCGGTCGGGCGCAACTGCCGCTTCCTGCAGGGCGAGAACACCGAGCCGCGTGCCACCCTGGCGCTGCGGGAGGGCATCGCCAACCGTCGCGACGTGCACATCGTCATCCGCAACTATCGTCGTGACGGCACCACCTTCTGGAACGACCTCTATATCTCCCCGGTGCGTGACGAGACGGGCGATGTCACCCACTTCATCGGGGTGCAGAACGACATCTCTACCCAGAAGGAGTACCAGTCACAGCTCGCCTACAACGCCAGTCACGATGCACTGACCGGGCTCCCCAACCGCACCCTGCTGGAGGATCGCCTCGCCCAGGGGTGCCAGATTGCCAGTCGCTACCGTCGCCATCGTCCGGGGCACCGTCTCCATGGCCGGGGAGCTGGAACTGGACGTGGTCGTCGAGGGCATCGAGACCGAGGAGCAGTTCCGCTACCTTCGCGACCATCACTGCGAGACCTTCCAGGGCTACTACTTCGCTCGACCGATGCCGTTGGAGGAGCTGCTCGCCTTCCTCGAGGAGCGCAGGGAGTAGGCGCCTCGATCGACCGCGAGGTCGCCCCCGTCCCGGAGGCACGTCCTGTTCGATCCTGTTGCTTGATGGAGATCATGTCTCGTGTGGAAGCCATTGGAGTAGATGGAGGAACTGATCCCGATCAAGTTTTATTCATGTTGTTATAAAAAATATTGTCTTTTATATCTTCTTATGTCTTGGCAGACTTCCCCGCTCACTCTCCACGATTCAGGGACGATGAAGACCTATCTGGGAAAGATGCGCGGCGAGCGCCTGCAACGCGAGACCCCCGATCTCGGTGATGCCCTCTGGTCATGGCTGGGGGCCGTGGTCGGCATGGGGGCGATCTGCTGGCTCAGTGCCCACTGGCTCTCCCAGCACCTGCTGATCGTGGCCTCCTTCGGCGCCACCTCGGTGCTGCTCTATGCGGCGCCGGAGAGCCCCTTCGCCCAGCCGCGCAACGTGCTGCTGGGCAGCCTGCTCTCGGCGGTGGCGGGGGTCGCCTGCTTCCAGCTGCTGGGCGCCACGCCACTCGCCGTGACCCTGGCGGTATCGCTCTCCATCCTGTTGATGCAGCTGACCCATAGCGTGCATCCGCCTGGTGCGGCGGCAGCCCTGGTGGCGGTGATCGGCGGCCCGGAGATCACCGGGCTGGGCTGGTGGTATCCGCTGATGCCCATCGGCATCGGCTGCGCCATCATGCTGGCGGTGGCCGTGCTGGTGAACAACCTGGCCCGCCATCGCCGCTATCCGCTGCACTGGTAGGGGGTCAGGAAAGCAGAGCAGGAAAAACCGCAACTTTCTCCCCGCGAAAACGGAAAGGATTTCTCCCCGATTCGGCCCCGCAGGGGCTCGGTAGCGCCGGGGAGCTTCTGCTATCGTCTCGTGCACAATCCACGCCGCCGGCACGCCGCCGGCGGCCCCACACAGGAGGCAGCAGATGGCGAATCCCCCAGACGCGACCGTTCCCGCCACCATGTCGGCCATGCTGCTGACCGGCCATGGCGACGTCGACAAGCTGGTCTATCGTGACGACGTGCCGACCCCGCAACCGGGGCCCGGCGAGGTGCTGGTGCGGGTCACGGCCACCGCCAAGAACAACACCGACCGCAAGGCCCGCGAGGGGCTCTACCCGGTGAAGAAGGGCGAGGTGACCTCCTTCGCCATGGGCGGCGAGCCGACCCTGACCTTCCCGCGCATCCAGGGCGCCGACATCGCCGGTCGGGTGGTGGCGGTGGGCGAGGGGGTCGATCCGGCCCGCCTCGGCGAGCGCGGCCTGCTCGACTTCAACCTCTACCCGGACGCTCGCCGTGACATCAACCTGACCCCGGACTACTACGGCCACGGTGCCGACGGCGGCTTCGCCGAGTACGTCGCCGTGCCCTCCGATCAGTTCCACCACGTGCCCAACCCCGAGCTCAGCGATGCCGAGCTCGCTGCCCTGGGCATGTGCTCCTACCAGACCGCCTACCATATGATGACCTCGGCGGGAGTGGCCGCCGGTGAGCGGGTACTGGTCAGCGGCGCCAGTGGCGGGGTCGGCACCGCACTGATCCAGCTGTGTCGCATCGTCGGCGCGATTCCCTACGCGGTGAGCCAGCCGGAGAAGGCCGCAGCGCTCAAGGCGCTGGGCGCCGAGGCGGTGATCGACCGGGGTGACCTCGACGGCTTCGCCGAGCGGGTGCTAGCGGCCACCGGAGGGGCGCCCATCGATGCGGTGATGGATCTGGTCGGTGGCGAGATGACCGACCGCTTCATCGATACCATGATTCAGGACATGAAGGCGCGCACCCGCTATCCGCGGCTCTCCATCGCCGGGGCCAGCGGCGGCAATATCTCGGAGATCCTGTGGACGCGTATCTACCTCTATCAGGTGCAGATCTTCGGAGTCTCCCACGGCACCCGCGAGGAGGCCGAGCAGCTGATCGCCTGGATCCGCTCCGGTGAGCTCAAGCCGGTGCTGCATGCCACCTTCCGGCTCTCGGAACTTCATCGGGCCGAGCGCTACTTCGTCAGTCGCGGCAGCAACTTCCTGGGCAAGATCGTGATCGTGCCCGACAGCCAGTGGGACGAGCACGGTGCGCCCTTCGCCCTGGCCTCTTCCCCCTCCAGCCAGTCCTCCGCCAACCAGGAGCCGCGCCCATGAGCCAGCCGCTGACCTTCAGGATGATGGATACCCACGCCGGCGGCGACGTCAGCCGCATCGTGCTCGGTGGCATCGACGTCCTGCCCGGCGCCACGGTGCGCGACCAGATGCACTACCTGCGCGATGACGCCGACGGCCTGCGCAAACTGCTGCTGTTCGAGCCCTACGGCGTGCCGGAGATGTCGGTGGACCTGATCGTGCCGGCCAGTGATTCCGAGGCAGCCGCCGGCTACATCATCATGGAGGTGATGGGCTACCCCATCTACTCCGGCTCCAACACTATCTGCACCGCCACCGCGGTCCTCGAGGCAGGCATCGTGCCCAAGCGAGAGGGCGTGCAGCGCTTCACGCTCGAGGCGCCGGCGGGGCTGGTCAGGATCGAGGCGAGGGTGGAGAACGGCGTGGTGGAGGCGATCACCTGCGAGGGGTTGCCCAGCTATATCGATACCCATCGCGCCTCGATTCAGGTGCCGAGCCTGGGCGAGGTGACCTACAGCGTGGCCTACAGCGGCGGTTTCTATGCCCTGGTGGATGCCGGTGAACTGGGCTTTCATCTCAACCGCGACGAGGAACGCGGGTTGGCCGAGTGTGCCCACAGGATCGTCGAGGCGATTCAGGCCGAGCGCGGCTTCTCCCACTACACCCTGGGCGATGTGGGGCCACTGCCCTTCCTGCACTTCATGGGGCCGGTGGAGCAGGTGGCCGATGACTTCTACCGTTCGCGTTCGGCCACCTATGTGCATCCCGGGGTGATCTGCCGCAGCACCACCGGCACCGGGACCTCGGCACGCCTGGCACTGATGCGCCATGAGGGTACCCTCAAGCCCGGCGACCGGCTGGAGACCATCTCCCTGCGCGAGACCGGCTTTATCGGGACCTTCACCGGTACCCGTCGGGAGGACTCCTACACGGTGGTGGAGAACACCATCACCGGCAAGGGCCATGTGCTGGGCCACACCGAGGTGGTGGTCAACTGCGATGACCCCCTGGTGGAGTGCGGCGGCCTGCACCATATCCTCAGCGCCCGCCAAGGCTGATGGCGCACAGAATGTCCATGCCGCGGCTACTCATAGCGAGAGGCGCCGGGGGCTGGTCGTAGAGGGGGTCCTATGCCAGGGATGGCATCGGTAGCGCCCACGGAAGGGTTCACAGCGCCCCCTCGAAGGCCAGCCGCCGGAGTAGCCTCGAGCGACCTGCTAAAGGCGGTGTGCCTGAATCCTTGCCCCCGCCATCTTGACCAACACGATTCGCCCGCCAGCCCCTTGAGCGTCGCCGCCAAAGGGGGCAGGCTGGCGCTCATTCTTCTTCGACTGTCCCTCTTTCGACCGACCCAGGAGGCTAACCGTGGCCATTACCAACTTTTCCGACCTGCTCAGTGAGGCGCGCCTGCAGCCCGATGCCCAGCGACTGCTGTTCGTCTTCACCCGCGCCGAGTTGCCGGACAACCCCTCCGCCGAGCAGCGTGCTCGCTTCGAGCAGGGCGAGGGCGGTGTGCTCACCCCGGTGCTGTGCGTCGACAAGACTCCCGAGGAACTCAGCGACATGGCCGCCCTGGTGGCGGAGTCGCGCAACACCGGCGTCGAGTGGGACATCGTCTTCGTCGGCGCCCTCTCCGGTCGCGGCAGCGAGGCGCCGGCTTCCGAGCAGGCCGAGGCGCAGCTCGAGCGCATGGTGGAGTCGCTGAAGATGGGTAATGTCGACCAGTTCCTGGCACTGGACCGCCAGGGCGAGGCGGTGCGCATCGGCTGACATGGAAGCGTCATCGCCATAGGGTTGAATTATCAGGGTGATGACACCATTTAATTGTCGCTATTAGTCGATGCGGGCTACCATGCCCCTGTATTCGAGACACCCTCATACCAACGTCGAAAGGAGCATTACCGAATGTCCCTGCTGAACACCGAAATCAAGCCGTTCAAGGCCACCGCATACCACAACGGCGAGTTCGTCGAGCTGAACGAAGAGCAGCTCAAGGGCCAGTGGAGCATCTTCTTCTTCTACCCGGCCGACTTCACCTTCGTCTGCCCCACCGAGCTGGGTGACCTGCAGGACAACTACGAAGAGTTCAAGAAGCTGGGCGTCGAGATCTACAGCGTCTCCACCGACACCCACTTCACCCACAAGGCGTGGCACGACAGCTCCGAGACCATCGGCAAGCTGACCTACCCGATGCTGGCCGACCCGACCCACACCATCTCGCGCAACTTCGAGGTGCTGATCGAGGAAGACGGCATCGCCGAGCGTGGCACCTTCGTGGTCGACCCCGACGGCAAGATCCAGATCGTCGAGCTGAACGCCGGCAACATCGGCCGTAACGCCGAGGAGCTGCTGCGCAAGGTCAAGGCCGCCCAGTACGTGCGTGCCAACCCCAACGAGGTCTGCCCGGCCAAGTGGGAAGAAGGCGAAGAGACCCTGTCTCCGTCCCTGGACCTGGTCGGCAAGATCTAAGCCGGTCCCTGCCGCGAGGCCCCGCCCCCGGGCCTCGCCGCCCCTGCCC
>NZ_JAJSPA010000068.1:0-8669 GCF_021282295.1 Halomonas sp. G15
TGAATTACCTGAAAGGGGAGACCCGTTTCAAAGGCGGTATTCGGCGAAAGCAGAAGAAAGCCGCGCTGGATGAGACCTACCTCGCAGACATTCTCGCGGTGTAGGGTTTTTCATGCGTTTTCCCTGGACTCGGGCGGTGGCCAGGTGATCACGGCGCAGTTGCTCGATGGCGTGATCGGCTTCGCGTTCGAGCCGTTCCCCCAGGAAGTCCCGAGCCAGGTCGTTGAGCAGGATCCCGTGCAGTAGCCAGGTCAACCCGGTGACCAGCAGGGCGATACCCGACAGCCAGGCCAGCAATCGGATTCGCAGGCTGCGACGATCAATCCGCAACAAAGACATAGCCCTGGCCGCGACGGGTCTGGATGCTTGGTTTGCCCAGGTGACGGCGCAGCCGCGCGATGTACACCTCGATGAGATTGGGTGCCGCGGCGTCCTGCTCCAGAGCGTAGAGCTGGTTGAGGAGGTGCTCCTTGGAGAGCACGCGCCCCGGATGATGCATGAAGTAGCGCAGCAGCACGAACTCGGTGCCTGTCAGCGGGTGCCAGGGGCCATCGGCCACACGGACGCACTGGTTGGCCTCGTCCAGGGAGACATCACCCAGCGTCAACTGACTGGAGAGTCGCCCCGATTGGCGGCGCAACAGTGCCTTGACCCGGGCGATAAGCTCGGCTTCGTGGAAGGGTTTGGTCAGGTAGTCATCCGCGCCGCCTTCGAGCCCGACGACCTTGTCTTCCCAGGTATCCCGAGCCGTCAGGATCAACACCGGCAGGTCGCGGCCCGACTGGCGCCACCGCTTGAGCAGGTCGAGACCCGAGCCATCGGGAAGGCCCAGGTCCATGATCGCCAGCGCATAGGTCTCGGTCGTCATAAGCGCCTCAGCGTTTCTCAGAGACGTGGCCAGGTCGACCCGGTAACCGTTGTCCTTGAGGGATTCGGCGAGGCTCTCGGCCAGTAAGTCGTCATCTTCGAGTAGCAAGAGCTTCATGCGTCGGCTCACTTGCCCAGCTGGATCTCGCCGACCATGCCGGACTCGGAGTGTCCCGGGATGTTGCAGGCATAGACGAGCGACTCCACGTCGGCGGGGGCGGTCCACACCAGCTCTGCGGTGTCGCCGGGCGCGATGGTTACCGCCGGCATCTCGCCGCCATGCGCACCTTCCGCCATGTCATGGCCGCCATGACCGTCGTGGCCGTCACCATGACCACTGTCTCCCATGGCCTGCATCATCTCGCGGTGCGCTTCCTGGGCTTCGGCATCGCCGATCACGAATTCGTGTTGCAGGTTGCCGGTGTTGACTACCTGGAAGCGCACGGTCTCTCCAGCGGAGATGCTGAGTTCCTCGGGATCGAACCACATGTCGCCCGCCTCGACCCGGATGGTGCGGTCGACCTCGGCATCTGGCGCTGTAGCGTGAGAACCACCATGTTCACCGGCAGCAAGGGCGGAAGTGGCGGCCAGGCAAAGGGTGATGGCCAGCAGTGACTTGCGCATCATGGAACCTCTTTGATCGTATCAGGGGAGCATTGGTTATACCGCAGCAATCTGAAATGAGACTGAACTCGAAACCTCTTGACCCTTGTGTAACGCGCAGGTTGTAGCATCCAAGGGCCTGATGAAGGCCATGCCGAATCCCTTGTCCTGGATCATGTCGGACGACACGGCCACCAAGGCAGAATGGGGCCTCGACCATGAGGATGACCGAATGACCTGCAATGTTCGCTACCTGCTGCACACCCGAGGAGTACGCCTGATGGCGTTGCTACTCGCGGTACTGCTGCTGGTCGCCAGCCTGCCCGGTCATGCGACCATGGACGACTGCGCCGTCGACTGTGGCACATCCCAGGTCGAGATGCCCGATCATACCGTCGCCGACTGCGGCGCCTGCGCGGCATTGACCGCCACGCCGATTGTCCCCCGCGTCCCTCCGGACGCTCTTGTAGACCTGGCCGACCCAGCCGTGGTCGAGTTCATCGCTGCACCACCCCGAGAACCTCCCAAGTCCTGACGTCGCTCGACTTCCCGGTAACGACGTATTGGCTCGTTATCGGCGCCCCCTTTCTTTCGTCAGGAGTCACATCATGTACGCCAACGATTGCTTTTCCCTGATGGGGTCAATGGGTTGGATGGGCTGGCTGATGCCCTTGACCGTCATGCTTCTGCTCGGTCTCGGCATTGCCGCTCTCGCCAAGTACCTCTTCACGTCTCGTCGGTCTCGGGAGGATCGCTCATGAACCGTTTTGCCCCCACTCTGGTTGTCTCCGCAGCGCTGCTGATCGGTGCCGGCACCGCACAGGCCGCTATGCCCGATGCGGCGACCCTCTACAAGAACCCCCAGTGCGGCTGCTGCGATGAATATGCCCGCCAACTCGAAGCGCTCGGCGTCGAGGTCACCGTCGTCGACGACGTGCCGATCGGCCAAGTCAAGGAACGTGCCGGACTTCCCTACGGTCTGGGCTCCTGCCACACCATCGAGATGGGCGAGTACATCATCGAGGGTCACGTGCCCTTCGAGGCGGTAGAGAAACTCTTCGAGGAGCACCCCGACACCGACGGCATCGGCCTGGCGGGTATGCCCATCGGCACCCCGGGCATGCCCGGGCCAAAACAGGGTGACTGGAGCGTCTACCAGTTTCGCGCCGGAGAAGCCCAGCCATACATGACGCTGTAACGTCTCCACGTGATGGCAACTGCCCGGGTGAAGCCTCACCCGGGCAGAAAGAGAAAATCGGGCCGCCATGAAGGTGGCGGCCCTCTGGATCAGAAGGCGATGACCTCGCCGTCGGCGGGGATCACGACATGATCCTCGATGCCCTCCGCCTGCACGTACTCTCTCAACGCTTCCCGTGTCAGCGACATATGGTTGATAGCATCCATGTGTGTGGCGACTACTGTTGCTTCCGGTGCTGTCTGGGTAGCGCGCAGTACATCTTCCTTGCCCATGATGATGGGATCATCATAATCGCTGCGCATCGCTTGCCCTGCGTTGAGCACCACAATCTTAGGGTCATACTCATCGAACGCCTGATCAACTTCATCGCGCCATATGGTGTCGCCTACCAGGTAGAGAGTCTCCTGGCCAGGCGCTTGGAAGACTACGCCCATCACATCTCCGAGAGCGGCCGCGACTTCAGGTGAGGCATACATTTCATCGGTGCCATGCTGGCCGCCTGTCCTGCTCAGGGTTACGCCATCGAACTCGGCCTTATCGGAAAGTATGCGCACGTTGGTAAAGCCCTGCTCACGGATCATCGCTGCATCGGCCTGGTGCTGAGCGAACAGTGGGATATCCTTCGGCATCAGCGCCTGGGCGGCGGCGTCCCAGTGGTCGAGGTGGGTGTGGGTCACGATCACGGCGTCCGTGTCGTCGATCACATCCTCTGCCGGCATTGGCAACCCAACCAGCGGATTGCGCAGCTCGCTACGGTAGGTGCCATCGAAGCCCGGGTAGGCGCCCTGCTCGGCCAGCATGGGATCGATCAGGAAGGTGGTATCCCCATAGGTGATCTTCACCGTGGCATTGCGGATCTGCTGCACCTGCTGCGTTGTCTCCTGAGAGATCGAGTCCGCGGATGCACTGCCGGCGATTAGGGCCGTGGCCAGGGCCAGGGAACTGGCGAGGGTCTTGATCAGCATCTGGATGCTCCTCCATTACGTTGCTGGGTGATGGCAAGCAGTCTAGCGGGGCGCGGTTGAGCAAAAAATTGGCCTGAATGACAATATTCGAAAGATTCGGGCCAAGGTGCCATGATTATGAGGAACGAAGCTCAGGAGTCGCATCTTGCCGTTGCCCAGCGTCGGACTGATCCTTTACCCGAATATCAGTCCCTTCCATTTCTCGGTGCCCTATACGGTGTTCGGTATGGCCTTGCCCGATCGCCCACTGTTCGATCTGTCCATCGTGGCGCCGGAGGGGAAGCCGCTGGCGGCCGAGCGGGCGATGACGGTACGGCCCGACGGCGGCCTGGAGCTGCTGGACCGGGTGGATATCGCGGTGGTGCCTGGCTGGCATGACCTGAATGAAGCGCCGCCGCCAGAGCTGGCCGAGGCGCTCGTCCGTTGTCATGAGCGGGGTGCCCATGTGGTGGGGCTATGTTACGGCACCTATGCCCTGGCTTACGCCGGGCTGCTGGAAGGTAGGCGGGCGTCGACTCACTGGATGGCCGAGCAGGATTTCATCGGCCGCTTTCCCAGAGTCAAGCTGGATACCAATGCGCTCTACGTGGAGGAGGATCGTCTGGTGACGTCTGCCGGTACCGCGGCCGGCCTGGATTGTTGCTTGTTCCTGGTGCGTGAATATTACGGCGCGCAAATTGCCAACAAGGTGGCCCGGGCCATGGTGGTCCCACCGCATCGAGAGGGTGGGCAAGCGCAGTTCATCGAGCAGCCGGTTGCTACCTCTACCCAGGACGCCCACATCAACCGCCTGCTCGACTACCTGCGAGAACACCTGGCGGAGTCGCACACCATCGATGCGCTTGCCACCCGTACCGCCATGAGTCGGCGGACCTTCACGCGCCACTTCCACAAGGCCACCGGCATGACGGTGGTGGAGTGGCTGGTGAGCGAGCGGCTGCGGCGTGGACGCGAGCTGTTGGAAACCACCTCCTTGTCGGTAGAGGCCATTGCGGAAAGGGTCGGTTTCCACACGGCGACATCGTTTCGGCAACATTTCAGGCAGCGGCATCGGGTCAGCCCCCGCGACTGGCGAAAGACCTTCGGCGAAAGCACCTGATTATCGTTGGTCCTATCCTTCTGCACGTGACCGCTCTCGATGCCGACGCTATGCCCGCCGGTGACAGCGGCGACTCTGTGGGCCGTCGGCCCTTGGCTCAAGCGCCCCGCAAGTCGCAGCCGACTGCGGCGGTGCGGGGCGGGAGACGCGCGGCCTTGATCCCGGCCGGCTTTTCTCCCAGGCGTATCATGGTCTTGCCCAGCATCGGCGGAACAATGTCCCGGCCGAGAGCTGCTATCATGGCGCCATTTCGTTAGCCACCATCCCGCTGGATCTCCCGCTATGCTCGCCGACACCCTTGCCGCCCTGACCCCCGCCGATCACGCCGCCGGCCACCGTATGGCGTTGCATCTGGATAACCTCACCAAGCCACCTGGCAGCCTGGGGCGCCTGGAAACGCTGGCCGTGACGCTGGCGGCGATCTCCGGCGAGGCCTCTCCCCGGGTCTCGCCCCCAGGGATGCTGGTCTTCGCTGCCGACCATGGGGTAGCCGCCGAGGGTGTCTCGGCCTTTCCCCAGGAGGTCACCGCACAGATGGTGGCCAACTTCGTGGCCGGCGGGGCGGCGATCAACGCCTTCGCCCGCCAGCTCGGGGCACGCCTCGAGGTGATCGACGTGGGGGTGGCCGCCACGCTGCCCGGCCAGGGCGTCGTGGATGAGAAGGTGCGCCATGGCACCGCCAACATGGTCGAGACGGATGCCATGCATCGCGATCAGGCAGTGTCGGCCATCGAGGCGGGCATCCGCGCCGCCGAGCGGGCCGTCGATGCCGGCTGCCGCTGCCTGATCATCGGCGAGATGGGCATCGCCAATACCACGGCGAGCAGCGCCCTGCTCGCCACGCTCAGCGAGGCGCCGGTGGCCGGCCTGATCGGCAGCGGTACCGGCCTTCCGGCCGAACGCCTTGCCCACAAGCAGGCGGTCATCGAACGCGCCCTTGCCGCCCGTGCACCGGATCGTGACGACCCCTTGGACGTGCTCGCCAAGCTTGGGGGACTCGAGATCGCCGCCATGACCGGTGCCTACCTGGGCGGAGCGGCGCGCCGGGTGCCGCTGCTTGTGGACGGCTTCATCGCCACGGTGGCCGCGCTGATGGCCTGTCGACTGGGAGCCGACACCCGCGACTATCTGATCTTCGGACACCGCTCCCGCGAGCCGGGCCACACCCATGCCCTGGCGGCCCTCGATGCCCAGCCGCTGCTCGACCTCGAGCTGTGCCTGGGGGAGGGCACCGGCGCGGCCCTGGCCTACCCGCTACTGGAAGCGGCCTGTCGTGTGCCGGCCGAGATGGCCACCTTCGACGCTACCGGCATCGACACCGCGCCGTGACGTCGGAACAACGTCTCGCCTTCGGCCCGGGAATCACCCTCGACGTCACCGCCGACTGGGTGCACCTGGCCGCCTCGCGCCCGCTCTGGACCCTGAGTAGCGCCCTGGTGGGCGGCGGCTTCGGCTGGCGACGGCACTTCTGCAATTTCCACGTGGACAAGGGGTACGCCGGGGGCGCGCCGGCGGCGGATCTCGCCGACTGGCTGGCGGCGCGGCGGTTGCCGGCGGGCGAGAGCCTGGCCATGATGACCGCGGTGCGCCTTGAACACCTGCACGTGGAGGCAGGGCAGGGGGTGCTGGCGGCGGTGACCGCCGGGGCCGGCAATGCCGTGGATATCGCCGCCCCTCTGGCCGGGGATCCTCGGCCGGTAGGCACCATCAATACCCTGCTCCTGATCGATGGCCACCTCACCGACGGCGGCCTGGTCAACGCGTGCCTGTCGGCCAGCGAGGCCAAGGTGCGCGCCCTGCACTCCCTCGGGGTGCTGGACCCCCATAGCGGCACGCCGGCCAGCGGCACCTCCACCGATTGCCTGGCCGTTGCCGCGACGCAAGTGGGCGAGGTGACCCCCTATGCCGGTTCGGGAACACGGCTCGGTCGCGAGCTGGGCCGGGCGGTTTATCGGGCCACCCGCGCCTCGCTGCTGGCCTCCCGGGAGTGGCGGCGGCGCCAGGCGATGGAGGAGGGCACCCATGGCTGAGCCGCTGTCGCCTGCGCTGCTGGCCCTGGTGCTGGCCGCCGTGGTCCTGGACCTGGCCATCGGCGATCCGCGCCGGCTGCCCCATCCGGTGGTGGGCATGGGGGCGGTGATCGCCCTATTGGAGCGCGCCTGGAACCATGGCTCGCCCCGGGCGCGCCGAATCCGCGGCGCGCTGATGACCGCCCTGATGGTGGCGGGCAGCGCCCTGCTGGCCTGGGTCGCCATCGCCCTGCTGGCGAACCTGCACCCCTGGCTGGGCTGGCTGGCGGAGGGGTGGCTGCTGGCCAGCTGCCTGGCCATTCGCGGCCTGCGCGACGCCGCCCTCTCGGTAGCCGCGCCGCTGGCCCGGGGCGATCTGCCCGCGGCGCGTCGGGCACTCTCCCTGATCGTCGGCCGCGACACCGAGGGGCTGGACGAAGGGGAGGTGACCCGCGGGGCGGTGGAGACCGTGGCCGAGAACACGGTGGACGGCATCACCGCGCCGCTCCTCTTCGCCCTGCTGGGGGGCGCCCCGCTGGCGGTGGCCTACAAGGCGGTCAACACCCTGGACTCCATGGTGGGCTACCGCAGCGAGCGCTACCGCGACTTCGGCCGGGCCTCGGCGCGCCTGGATGACGCCGCCAACTGGCTGCCGGCCCGGCTTACCGCCCTGACCCTGTGGCTGGGGGCCTATTGCCTGGCGGCTGGTCGGCAGGCCCTCCATACCCGCAGTGCCCTGGCCGCCACTCGCCGTGAGGCGCCCCGGCACCCGAGCCCCAACAGCGGCTGGCCCGAGGCCATGGTGGCCAACCTGCTGGGGGTCCAGCTCGGCGGCACCAGCCGCTACCGCGGCGAGGTCTCCGAGCGCGCCCGCCTGGGGACGTCCCGGGAGCCGCTGCGCCAGGCCCATATCGGTGCGGCGATTCGCCTGATGCACGGTGGCTGGCTGGTCTTCCTCATCCTGCTGGCGGCGACGGTGCTGCTCGGAGAGGCAATGTCATGAGAGCACGAGACGCGAACACCTCCCCTGACTGGCCCCTGCACGGTGGCCAGCCCGGCCCCCTGCTGGCGCGCTTCGGCCTGGCCGAGGGGGCCCCGGTGCTGGATGTGAGCGCCAACCTCAATCCACTTGGGCCGCCGGCCTGGCTTCCCGGGTGGTTGACGGCCCGGCTCGCCGAGCCCGAGACGCTCGCTCGCTACCCCGATCCCGGCTACGCCGAGGCTCATGCGGCCATCGCCGCCCACGAGGGGCTGGCCATGGACCAGGTGCTGTTGACCAACGGCGGCGCCGAGGCGATCTTCCTGGCCGCCGCCCTGCAGGCCCGCGAATGGCCGGGGGTGCCGACGGCCATCATCGAGCCCACCTTCGCCGAGTACACACGTGCCTGCGCGGCCCACGAGCTGCCGGTGGTGACGCTGCCCCTGGCACCCCCGGACTTTCGCCTCGATGTCGAGGCCATTGCCGCGGGGCTTGGCGAGGCGCGGCTGCTGTGGCTCTGCCGCCCCAACAACCCCACCGCCACCCTGGTACCTAAGCCCGACGTGGAGCGCCTGCTCGCCCTGACCGCGGCGCGAGGCTGTCGGCTGGTGGTGGACGAGGCCTTCGTGGACTTCATCGGGGACCCCCGGGAGTCGCTGACGCCGCTGCTCGCCGACCATCCGCACCTCGTGCTGCTGCGCTCGATGACCAAGCACTTCACCCTGCCGGGGCTGCGGCTGGGCTACCTGCTGGGCGCGCCCGAGGCGGTGGCGGCGGCCCGTGCCTGCCAACCCGCCTGGAGCGTCAACGCCCTGGCCGCGAGCCTGGTGGCGCCCCTGCTGGCCGACCGAGACTTCGCCCGGCGCACCGAGGGCTGGCTCGCCGCCGAGCGGCCCAGTCTGCAGGCGGGGCTCGAGGCCCTGGGCCGTGAGGTGGTGCAGAGCCGGGC